>JBGXYD010000102.1:0-28952 GCA_041815005.1 Leptotrichia sp.
ATCTGAAATATCACAATATTAAAAAAATAAAAAAATTTAGATACAAATATTGACTTATTGAAATTTCATATTATAATTATATTAGAAGAACTTATAAAATTTTCACATATAAAATATTTTAAAGGAGGAACAGGACAATGCTTTATACAGTATTAAAGGAAAATAGCTATCAGGACTCCATAAACCTAATGCTGCTTACAAATCATATAAGCACTATGGAGGGGATTAACAAAGTTCAGGTTATGATGGGAACTGATGCAAATAAGGACATTTTTAATAATGCAGGACTTCTTTCAAAGGAAGCAGAGGCTGCTAAGCCTAGCGACATGGTTGTGGTTATTGATACGGAAGATGAAAATATTGTAGAGGAAGTTATGAAATCTATAGAGAAGTTTCTTTCCGACCTGTCAGTAAGCAAAAATGAAGGGGGTCAAAAAAATGTAAATAGCTGGAGTCAGGTAAAAGAACATATGCCTGATGCCAATCTTGCATTAATTTCAGTACCAGGAATTTATGCAGCACTTGAAATAGAAAATGCCATTGATAACGGACTTCATGCCTTTGTATTCAGTGATAATGTACCTAAGGAAGAAGAAGTAAGGCTAAAGAAAAAAGCACATGAAAAAGGACTTCTTGTAATGGGGCCGGACTGTGGAACCGGGATTATAAGCAATGTACCTCTAGCCTTTACCAATGTAGTTCGTTCAGGAAATATAGGAATGGTAGGGGCATCAGGAACAGGAATACAGGAAATTTCAACTATTATTGAAAAACTTGGAGGGGGAGTAGTCCATGCTATAGGAACAGGAGGACGTGATCTTTCAACGGAAGTTGGAGCAATAACAATGAAAGATGCACTTATGGGACTGTCAGCCTATGAAGGAGCAGATGTAATAACTGTCGTTTCAAAGCCTCCTGCAAAGGAAGTAAGAGATGATGTGGTATCGCTGTTGCATAGTTTAGAAAAACCTGTAGTAGCGGTGTTTTTGGGAGAAAGACCTGAATATCATGAAGGAAATGTATACTTTGCTCATACTTTAGAGGAAGCGGCACAGATTTCAGTCGCTCTTGCAAAAGGAGTAGAAGTAAAGACAAATTACCAGTGCAAGCTGGGAAAAGATGTAAATGATACTGAACTTTCAGGAAAAACAGTGAAGGGACTGTATTCAGGGGGGACTTTAGCATACGAGGCTGCAATGCTTATATCAGAAGCATTAAACTTGTCATCAGGATCAAAGGAAGAGGGATATATGTTAAAAACCGAAGGATTTGAAGTAATAGATCTTGGGGATGACATATATACACAAGGTAAGCCTCATCCGATGATTGATCCAAGCGTGCGGGTGGAAAAGCTGAAGGAATTTGGAAATGATAAGAATACAGGAATAATACTACTTGATGTTGTATTGGGTTATGGAGCCCATGAAAATATGGCAGGAGAACTTGCACCAGTGATAAAGGAAGTACTGGATAAGGCAAAAGCGGAAAAGAGGAAATTATACATAATAGGAACAGTATGTGGAACGAAGGGAGATCCACAGGATTATACAAAGTCCCAAAAAACATTAGAAGAAGCAGGAATGCTAGTAAAGGAAAGTAATGCTAAGGCTGTAAGGCTGGCGTTAAATCTTATGGGAAGTGATACAGTTGAAGTAGATAAGGAATTTAAAGAATATGCAGGGGAGAAAAAACCTCTTCCTGAAGTAAGTCCTGCAATAGCAGATCTTCTTGCCACAAAGCCTAGAGTTGTGAATATAGGAGTAGGAGGATTTGCAGAGCCTGTAAGACAATATGGAGGAAAGGCGATACAGTTTGAATGGAAACCGATAGCAGGAGGAAATCAGAAACTTATTAGAATATTACAGCAATTGAAACAAAGAGAAAATCTTGATGATGAAAATATGACTGTGGTGGCAGCCTTAAGGGATTCAGCTCCTTATCTTATAGATGTTGTACCCGCCCATACAGTTATACCTGAAATAAACGGAAAAGTCCTTCTCCATGCAGGGCCGCCTATACAGTACAATGAAATGACAGGGCCTATGCAAGGTTCATGTATAGGAGCGGCACTATTTGAAGGATGGGCAAAGACAGAAGAGGAAGCACGTAAACTTCTTGAAAACGGAGAGATAAAATTCATACCATGTCATCATGTAAAAGCAGTTGGACCTATGGGAGGAATAACTTCAGCAAATATGCCCGTACTGGTAGTTGAAAACAGGCTGACAGGAAATCATTCCTACTGTACTATGAATGAAGGAATTGGAAAAGTTTTACGGTTTGGAGCATATTCTGAAGAGGTTGTAAATAGGCTGATATGGATGAAGGATGTATTAGGACCTGTTTTGGGAAGAGCCATAAGGGAAGTGGAAGGGGGAATAAACCTTAATGTAATAATAGCTAAAGCTATAACAATGGGGGATGAGTTCCATCAGCGTAACATTGCTGCAAGCCTTTTATTCCTGAAGGAAGTAACACCGTTAATAGTTCTTCTTGATATAGATGACAGCATGAAGAAGGAAGTTATCCAGTTCCTTGCTAATACAGATCAGTTCTTCCTAAATATAATGATGGCTACAGGAAAGGCTATTGTGGATGGAGCAAGGGTAAATAAGGTAGGTACAGTGGTTACTACCATGACACGTAATGGAAAGGACTTTGGAATACGTATAAGCGGTCTTGGGGATGAATGGTTTACAGCCCCGGTTAATACACCTAAAGGACTTTTCTTTACAGGATTTACTCAAGATGATGCAAATCCTGACATAGGTGACAGTGCCATTACAGAAACAGTAGGTGTAGGTGGAATGACAATGATAGCTGCACCTGGAGTGACAAGATTTGTAGGAGCAGGAGGATTTAAGGATGCTCTAAAGGTAAGTGATGAGATGAGCGAAATATCCATAATACACAATCCAAATTTTGCAATTCCTACATGGGACTTTAAGGGAGCCCCTCTTGGAATAGATATAAGAAAGGTTGTAGAAACTGGAATTACTCCTGTCATAAATACTGGAATTGCTCATAAAAATGCTGGAGTAGGTCAAGTGGGTGCAGGAACAGTAAGGGCTCCTCTTGCATGTTTTGAAAAAGCACTTATTGCTTATGCAAAACACATCGGGTTAGATGTAGATTAATGAATGTGGAAATAGGAAAAAAATATACGGGGAGCATTAGCAGCCTAGTGCCCCTGTATATTAAAAACATTAAAATAGGATATATTCATAGTATATTTAAGGATTCCTTAAATATAAGGTTTGGAGAAAATCTGGTTTATATTTCAGGATTGCAAAAAAGTCTTATAAGTTTTGGATGTAGAATTCCAGATGAAAAAATAAAAAAAATAGTAAAAAAGGTCAGGATTGGAGATATTGTAGTGAAGAAAGAGAAAAAACTTGTTTTTTACACAAATCTGGGTCTTGAGGAGGTAAACTTGCCTTTAGGCAGGGAAAAGGAACTTCATATACCTTTTATGGGGAATACAGGAAAAATAAAAAAGATATTTGAAGAAATAAAGGAAAATTTGGAAAAATTGGACTTTAAAAAAAATATAGGAATAGAACATAATCTGAAGTGGAATAAAAAAATAGATAACAGCCGAAAGAACAGTGGGGAAAAACAAGAAAACGGACAGAATACAAATGAAATAGAAAAAATATTGGCAGGCGGATTGACTGAGGAAGCCCAAAAATATCTAACAGGGAGAGGGAAAGGGCTTACCCCTTCAGGAGATGACATTTTGGTGGGATACTCCTTTATATGTCGTTTATGTGGAGAAGATACAAGGCTATTATACGGAGAATCAACGACGGATATAAGCAGACAGTACTTTGATGCATTTAATAGAGGATATGTAAGTGAAGACCTGCTGAATATTTTGGAAGGTAATGTCAAAGAGGCTATCAGGAAAATATCAGAAGTGGGACACACTTCAGGATATGATATATTATTTGGAATTTTTTTAGGAGTGAAAAATAAATTACAGAAAATGGAGGAAATAATATGAACATGTTGGAAAAAAGATATAAGGCAATGAATGTTTCAGAGCAGTATTGGTGGAAAGTGGTAGCATTATGTTTTGTGGGATGGGTACTGATGTATGCTGACAGGACTATCTTAGGACCCGTAATGGGTAATATCGCAGAGGAATTTGGTCTGAATAATGCTCAGCTTGGAGCAGTAAACAGTATATTCTTTCTGACTTATGCAATTATGCAGATACCTTTTGGAATATTAGGGGATAAGATAGGAAGAAGGATTGTCATAGCCTTTGGATTTGTACTTTTCGGAATAACTACAGGGCTAAGTGGAATAGCTACAGGACTTGGAATGTTTATGATATATCGTGCTATTACAGGAATAGGTGAAGGAGCTTATTATGGACCTCAATATGCTTTATCAGGAGAGGCAATTCCTACTAAGAGTCTTACCCTTGGAAATGCAATTATAAACAGTGGAATGGCATTTGGAACATCAGGGGGATACCTCCTTTCAAGTTATCTTGTGTTGGAAAAAGGTCATCACTGGAGTCTGCCATTCTTTATCATGGCAGTACCTACAGTTATAGTGGGACTACTATTTATGACTTTAAAGGAAAGGGTAATAAGACCTGAAGATGCAGGAAAAGCGGTGGAAAAGACAGAAAATGAGAAAGTAAATGTGGAAAAGAAATCAGGACTTTCGGTATTTAAAAATAAAAACCTTATGTGTGCCTTCTTATTATTATTCTGTTCCATATATGCAAACTTTGTTATAATAACATGGTTACCTAAATTTTTACAGGCAGAACGTGGATTTGAAGGGACAAGTGTAGGATTTATAGCCTCTCTTGTACCATGGGCATCAGTTCCTGGAGCACTTATAATATCAAGACTTTCAGATAAACTTAAAAAGACAAAGGTGTTCGTATTTTCATTAGTTCCTTTGGCACTGATTTCCACATTTGGAATGGCATATGTAACAGACAGGACGATGCTTATATCAATGTTAATTCTTTATGGGCTTACAGGAAAACTTGCCCTTGATCCTATTTTAGTAACTTATGTTACAAGAAATTCACCTAAGGAAGCATTGGGAACGGCCTTAAGTGCATATAACTTTATTGGAATGTCGGCAGCAATCACAGCACCTTATGTAACAGGATGGATAGCGGACAAGTTCGGATCAATGCAGGCAGGATTCTATCTGGCCTCAGTTCTTTTACTAGTGGGAATGTTTATATTTAGTGCGGCAAGTGAAAATGCCGGAAAAGAGGAAGTGTAGGCAGGGAATAAAAAGTTAAATGTAACGAAAAAATAGAAAATAAATCTAAAATTAAAAGAGGGTGAAAAAAATGAATGACGTAGTTATAGTATCTCCACAAGAACTACATAATCTTATTCAAAATAAATTGGAAAAGGCAGGACTAAAATCCGAACATGCAGACGAAGTGGCGAAGCATCTTGTGTTTGCTGATAGTTGCGGTATTCACTCACATGGAGCAGTAAGGGTTGATTATTATGCTGAAAGGATAGCAAAGGGGGGTGTAACAATAGAACCTGATATGAAGTTTGAAAAAACGGGACCTTGTACAGGTATATTCCATGGAGATAATGCGATAGGCCAGTATGTGGCAAATGAAGCCTTAAAGCATGCAATGGAAATGGCAAAGGAAAATGGAGTGGCAGTAGTGGGAATATCAAAGCTCAGTCATAGTGGAACAATGGCTTATTATTTGGAAAAGGTGGCTGCAAATGACCTCATAGGTTTATCTGTATGCCAGTCTGATCCTATGGTTGTGCCATTTGGAGGAAGAGAGCCCTATTATGGGACAAATCCTATAGGATTTGGAGCTCCTGCTTCTGAAGGGAAACCTATTGTTTTCGATATGGCAACTTCTGTGCAGGCATGGGGAAAAATTCTTGATGCTCGTTCTAAAAATAAGGAAATACCTGATACATGGGCAGTAGACAGGAAAGGAGTTCCTACTACAAATCCTCATAATGTAGGAGCACTTTTACCGATTTCAGGGCCTAAAGGGTATGGGCTAATGATGATAGTAGATGTACTTTCAGGGGTAATGTTAGGACTTCCTTTCGGAGGTCATGTATCTTCCATGTACGATAAACTGGACGAAGGAAGAGATTTAGGGCATACATTTATTATAATAGATCCTTCAAGGTTTATGGACTTGAATGAATTTAAGGAAAATATAACTAGAACAAAGAAAGAATTGCATGCTATTCCGGCAGCTGAAGGTTTTGAGCAGGTATACTATCCGGGAGAAGTAAGTCAGCTTACGTATGAGAAGTATCAGAAGGAGGGGATCCCTATAGAGAAGGGAATTTACGAATATCTTGTAAGTGATACTATACATTACAACAAATTTGGAGGACAGAGTGCCTTTGCCAGCGAAAAATAGAAATATACTTTAAGCTAGGTATAAAGGGGATGTCTATCCTACAAATACTATAGAAAAATACAGCTGGAAAATTAGAATGCTCCTAAAAATTCATAAAAATAAAGGAGAGATATAAATGAGTAAAAATAAAAGGAAATTCGGGTTATCCCTGACTAACCAGATATTAATTGCAACCTTTGGGGGAATAATATTCGGTGGTCTGGTGGGACCATCAGCTTCAAACCTCAAAATAGTGGGGGATGTATTTTTAAGACTTATTCAGATGTCTGTAATAATGTTGGTAATGTCTGCAGTCATAGTTGCGGTAGGAAGAGGAAGTTCAGGGGATGTTGGTAAGATGGGATTCCATACCTTTAAGTGGATAATATTCTTTACCCTTGTATCAGCCTTCATGGGGGTTGCACTGTCATACTATATTCAGCCTGGAACAGGGGTTGCACACATGACTGAAGTTGCCCAGAATACTATGACAACCAATAATATCCAGGAAACTTCCTTGCAAGATACGATACTGGCATTTTTTACAACGAATGTATTTTCAGCTATGGCAAATAGTGCTATGGTACCATGTATAATATTTTCATTATTTTTTGGGGTAGCCACTTCCCAGTACGTGAAGGATACAGGAAATACCATTATGATAGATTGGATTATAGCTGTAAATGAAATTATAGTAAACATTATAAAAAATGTAATGAAAATATCTCCAATAGGTATATTCTGCCTACTTGCCGATGTAACAGGAAGCAAAGGATTTACGGTGGTAATACCAATGGCAAAGTTTTTGGGAATACTCATAATAGGAGATATAATACAACTGGTGTTGTATGGACTTATAACGGCGGCAATATGTAAGGTGAATCCATTAAAGATGCCAAAAAAGTTTGCAAAAATGTCCATTATAGCCTTGACAACAACATCAAGTGCCATAACTCTTCCGACAAAAATGGAGGATTCTGTTACAAAATTTGGAGTTAGCAGAAAAATAGCAGACTTTACAGGACCTATAACTATGTCCATGAACTCTTCAGGGTGGGCATTGTGTAATGTAGCTGCCATATTCTTTATAGCACAGTTTTCAGGGATAACACTTACACCTTATCAGATGTTGATGGCTGTTATACTGTCCTGTCTGATGTGCATGGGAAGTGTTGTTGTACCTGGAGGAGCAATTATAGTTTATACATTCCTGGCTTCTTCTATGGGACTTCCACTGGAAAGTATAGCAGTTCTTATAGGGATAGACTGGTTTTCAGGAATGTTCAGAACCCTTAACAACGTAGATATAGATGTATATGTTGCCATGCTTGTGGCAAACAAGATAGGAGAGTTTGACAGGGATGTTTATAATGGTGTCAAAACAGTTGAATATTAGTTGGAAGGGAATTAACCTTCCATTATAAAAATGGTTCCAATCCTAAAAATATACTCAAAGGGACTCATATAAGCCAAAAATTCTGATATAGCCATATGGATATTTACAAAATATAGGGCTAAAACTGGAAAGGTCGGTTTATGTGGGTCTTCTTTTGTTTTTTAATAAAATAGAAAGACATACTTAAGATCCCCTTTTATTTTCATTTTAAAAATATAACCTATTTAAATTTTTAGTTTTATTATTAGTCCAAATATGTTAAAATATTCCTATGAATTTATATTAGAGAAAGGAGTGTATAATCAAAAAATATTAGAAAAAATGTCCGTCAGTAAACATAGATATAATGAATAGATAAAATCTTTAAAAATTATGAGCGGTATATTATTTCAAAATTTATAATTTTAGATTATACAAAAAAAATATGAATATAATATTATTTGGTGCACCAGGTGTCGGAAAAGGAACACAGGCGAAGGAGCTTATAAAAAAATACGATATACCTCAAATTTCTACCGGGGATATTTTAAGGGGTGCCATAGCAAACAAAACTCCTCTTGGATTAGAGGCTAAAAAACTTATGGATGAGGGGAAGCTCGTATCTGATGATATAGTAAATGGTCTAGTTGAGGCAAGAATCCAGGAGGAGGACTGTAAAAAAGGGTTTATTTTAGATGGATTTCCTAGAACAGTTGCCCAGGCAGAGGCATTGGACGGAATAATGGCAAAAATAAAAAGGGATATAGAAAAGGTAATAGCCCTTGAAGTGGACGACAGTGAGATTATAGAAAGAATTACAGGAAGAAGAGTATCCAAGAAAACAGGAAAGATATATCATATAAAGTATAATCCTCCTGTGGACGAAAAGGAAGAAGATTTGGAACAAAGGGCAGATGATAATGAAGAAACTGTGAAGAAAAGACTTGAAATATATAAAAGCCAAACGGCTCCTGTTTTAGACTATTATAAGAAACAGGACAAGGTTTATATTGTCGACGGCGGGAAAAAGCCAGAAGAAATTACGGAAGATATAATTAAAATTTTAGAAAAATAGAAAGAAGCATGAAAAATGATAATATATAAGACATTGGATGAAATAAAGAAAATAAAAAGGGCAAATGAAATAATAGCAAGACTGTTTGAAGACGTACTTCCAAAATATATAAAGCCTGGAATAAGTACTCATGAAATAGACCAGATAGCAGAGGATTATATAAGGACACAGGGGGCAATACCGGGAACAAAGGGATACGATATAGGCAGACCTTATCCCCCTTATCCGGCTGCAACATGTATTTCTGTAAATGAGACAGTTGTGCACGGAATTCCTGACAAAAAGCATATATTAAAGGAAGGGGACATCGTAAGTGTTGATACAGTTGCAGTTTTGGAAGGATTTTATGGGGATGCAGCCATAACTTATCCTGTGGGTAAGATAGATGACGAGTCTGAAAAATTACTGGAGGTTACGGAAAAGGCAAGGGATTTAGGGATAACCTTTGCAAAAGAAGGAAACAGAATAGGGGATGTAAGCCATGCCATCCAGGAGTATGTAGAAGGATTTGGATTTTCCCTTGTAAGAGACTTTGCAGGACATGGTGTAGGAAAGCAGATGCACGAAGACCCTATGGTTCCTAACTTTGGGAAAAAGGGGATAGGAGCAAAGATTGAAAATGGAATGGTTATAGCTATAGAACCTATGGTAAACGTAGGGAAGTACCAGATACAAATACTGAAGGATATGTGGACGGTAGTAACGAAGGATAAATCTCGTTCTGCTCATTTTGAACATAGTGTTGCCATAGTGGATGGAAATCCTTTGATATTAAGTGTGAAGGGATAACGTTTTTATAAGTTGCTTCCAGATTTTTAGATTTAAATAAAAATATGGTTGAATAAAGGGAATTTAAAAAATATAAATTGAAAAACATTAAATTATCTTTTCTATTTTAAATCTGGAAATGTGAGAATTAAAGTCATGCTAAAATATTGGAGGTCTTGTTTTGAATATAAAGGGAATATTGATATTAATAGTAATTTTTCAACATATATATATTTTACTACTTGAAATGTTTTTTAATGAAAGTAATGCAGTCAAGAAGGGTTTCGGTTTGGATGCTGAATTTTTAAAGGATGAAAGGGTAAAGAAAATGCTGGCAAATCAGGGACTGTATAATGGGTTTCTAGCAATGGGATTGGTGTGGAGTATATTTGAATCCGGTATGATGCAGATACAGCTTTTGATGTTCTTTTTATCCTGTATAATCTGTGCAGCCATATATGGAGGAATAACGGTTTCCAAAAGGATATTTTATTTTCAGGGGGTACCTGCGGTACTGGCTTTAATAAGTTTGTTTCTATAAAATTTATTTTTCTGAATAGTAAAATTAATTAAAATAAAAATATAAGAAAAATTTCGTTAAATCACAGATGGATTATATTAACGAAGAAATAAAATATTATTAAATAATTATATTAAAGATAAAGAATGGCGGTATTAATATGAAAACGGTTTTAGTTACTGGGGGAGCAGGATATATAGGCTCCCATACTGTACTGGATTTGATTTCGGAGGGCTTTAATGTTATTATAGCTGATGATTTCAGTAATTCCAGTAAAAAGGTAATAGATATCCTTGAGAATCTGTCAGGTAAAAAAATTTCCTACTATGAGATAGATATAAGGGATAGGGAAAATTTACGAGGAATATTTAAGGAAAATCAGATTGATGCAGTAATAAACTTTGCAGGATTTAAGGCAGTAGGTGAATCTGTGGAAAAGCCCCTTATGTATTATGACAACAATTTGATAGGAATGATAGTTCTCCTGGAGGTAATGGAGGAATTTTCAGTAAAGAAGCTTGTATTCAGCTCTTCAGCTACAGTTTACGGGGTACCTAAAAGTATGCCCTTGGTGGAGGATAATCAAATGGGGGCAACAAACCCTTACGGTAGAACAAAGCTTATTATAGAAAAAATTCTTTCTGATGTTGCGGCATCAGATAATTCTTGGGATATAATAGCTCTTAGGTATTTTAATCCTTTAGGGGCACATAAAAGTGGGGATATAGGAGAAGATCCAAATGGTATACCAAATAACCTTGCCCCTTATATAACTCAAGTGGCAGTAGGTAAGCTGGAAAAGTTAAGTGTATTTGGAGATGACTACGATACTCCAGATGGTACATGTATAAGGGATTATATCCATATAAATGACTTGGCGGCAGGTCATACAGCTTCTATAAAATATCTTATTTCGGGTAATCGAAAGGGATTTGATGTCATAAATCTTGGGAGTGGAAAGGGATACAGTGTCCTTGAAATAGTTGAAAACTTTGAAAAGGCAGTGGGAAAGAAAATTCCTTATGTAATAGCTGGACGTCGTGCCGGAGATATTCCTGTTTCCTATGCTAAAATAGATAAAGCTAAGGAGCTTTTGGGCTGGGAGCCTAAGTACTCCATAGAGGAAATGTGTAAGGATTCATGGAATTGGCAGAAGAAAAATCCAGATGGATATAAAACAAAAAAATAAAAATAAAATACTAAAAAACCCTCCATACTGAAAAGGAATATTCTAAAGGTGGTATTTCTTACAGTTTAGAGGGTATCTTTATTTTAAAACTTATTATATCTGAAAATGGTTATATCCATGTGTTTTAAGAGTACCTTTTTTGTATAAGTATCTCTCATATTTAAAAAATATGAGAGACTATGATGTTTAAAGGATATCTTTTATTTTACACATGCTTTTATAAATTCTTCAAATATTTTTTTCATTTTTTTGTTTTCCCTTGTAGCCATCATTTCAGGATGCCATTGAACATTATAAAAGAAGGGATGCCCCTTATCCTGGACAGCTTCAATTACACCGTCAGAGGCAGTGGCAATGACAGTAAGATTTTCACCCAAATCCTTTAACATCTGGTGATGAAAGGAATTTATCCTGGCTGTTTCCCCAAATATATCATAAAGAAGATTACCCTTTTCTATATTTATATTATGGACAGGGAGTTCAGGAAGATATTTCTGGGCATGTTGAATTTTAATTTCTCTTTCTATATGGGAAACATCCTGATAAAGGCTCCCCCCATAAAATACATTTACAAGCTGCATACCTCTACATATTCCTAAAATTGGCTTTTTAGTCTTTAAAAATTCAGATAAAAGGAATAGTTCAAATTCATCCCTTTCAGGAGATACACCTCCCATACCTTCGATACATTCTTCGCCGTAATATATAGGGTCTACATCTATTCCCCCTGAAAGAAGCAGTCCATCCAAATGTTTTATCTGATCTGCCAGTACATCCTTATTGTTATGAATGGGAAGTATGAAAGGTATACCGCCCGCATTTAACACTGCTAGGCTATAATCCATACCGGAAGTTATTTCATAAGCATTTCTTCTTCCCTTCATTTCTGAGATTGATGATGTAATTCCTATTACTGGTCTTTTCATTTTTATTTTTCCTTTCTTACATATTATAAATTTTTATTCATATATTTTTATCCTCTAACCCTTTCAAAAAATGAAAGGAAATTCCTATAAGCAATATTTTCAATGTCTTCTGCCGAATATCCCCTCTTTTCCAGAGCCTTTATTACATTTTTAATCTGGGTAACATCCTTTATGCCTTCAAGTCCCTCATCATCTACTTCTGCAGTGACATTATAGTATTCTGCAAAATCAAATCCGAATCCTATTTTATCAAGTCCAATCTTTTCAGCGATATACTCCATATGATTAAGAAGAAAATCAAGGTTTTTTTCATCTTCCCTTTCACTTATAAATCCATGATAACTGTTTAGCCCTATCATTCCATTACATTCTCCTATACATCGAATTTGGTCATCTGTCAGGTTTCTCATGGAAGGGCATAGGCTCCTTGAATTAGAATGGGAAGCAAAAAAAGGTTTTTTAGCCTGTTTTGCTACATCCCAAAATGTCTTATCATTCGCATGGGAAAGATCAATAAGCAGCTTTAATTCCTCCATTACCTTAATAGCCTCAACACCAAGAGAAGTAAGCCCCCTGTCAACATCCCCCCTCTGCCCTGTGGCAAAGGCATTCTGTTCATTCCATGTGAGACCTATATGTCTTATGCCCATTCTTTCAAGAAGATATATATAGTCAAGGTTTTCACCTATTCCCGGAAGTCCCTCTATACCAAGCATGGCGGCAAACTTATCTAGCCTAGTAGCCTCTTTAAAACTGGAAGGTTCCTTTACAATGTGGATGATATCTTTGGCATGATATAACTCCTCACTCATATGTCGTAGACTTTTAAGGAAAAATCCTTCAGGATCAGGGGTATTAAAGGCATTTATATAAATTACAAAAATTCCTCCCAGAAGTCCCCCTTTCTTGAATCTTTCCAGATATTTCCTGCTTATTACATTTTTTCTTCCATTTTGATACTCCCATGTATTGTCGGTCCATAAATCCGAATGCATGTCAAAAAAAATTCTATTTTCCACAGTTATTTTCCACCTTTCCTATTATTTTACGTTTTTATGAAAGTGATTTTCCTTTTGGCAGTATTAATAATACATTTTCCTCCTAAAGGTAAAGTAGCCATATTGGGTTTTCCATGTCCTGATTCCAAACCAAATATTAAAGGTTTTTCATATTTTTGGAAAAAATCATAAAAACAGTCCTTTAATTCATAGGCAGCTCCATTAGTCTTATAAGTATTTTTACAAGCTGTAAAGTTTCCTAAAATAATCCCCTTACAATCTTTAAGCTTTCCAGAATATTCAAGGTGAGTAAGCATCCTATTAATAGAACCTATTTCCTCATCCACATCCTCTAGAAAAAGTATCTTGTCTTTCGTATCTATTTCGTAGGGAGTTCCTAAAGTTGTTACGACTATGGCAAGATTTCCTCCTGTAAGAATCCCCTTTACTGTTTCATTCCCTTTTTTTGATAAAAAGGAAAGAGGCATATTTTCAGGTTCCATGTAATTCCAATTATCCAATGATAGTGCGGTAAGCAGTGAATTCCTTGTATAGTCATTAAAGTCATCTGTCATATTGGAGCTCACCATGGGACCATGATATGTACCTAGACCACATCTCTGATTAATGGCAATATGAAGGTTTGTAACATCACTATATCCTACAAAAACTTTAGGGTTATCTTTTATCAGCTCATAATCTATCTTATCTAAAAGTTGTGATGCGGAATATCCTCCCCTTACACAGAAGATTCCTTTTATATCTTTACGGGAAAAGGCTTCATGCAAATCATTAAGACGGACATCGGCTTTCCCTGCCATATATCCCCCATAGTTTTCGTAGACACTTTTTCCCAAAACAGGCTTATATCCCAAATCTTTCACAGCTTTTTGGCATTTTTCAATATAATCTTTAGAAGTTATGGGGGAAGAAGGACATATTAAAAAAACCTTATCCCCTTTATTTAGTGGAGATGGAAATTTCATATTGGTTTCCTCCATTCTAATTTATTTTTCTAAATAAAATTCATCTATATTTTATAAAAATAATATAAATATTATACGACTAAGTATACAGGAAATAACAGAATAATACAAGGGATTTTGTTTGATCAATTGGATAAAATATTTAGAAGTAGTAAAAAAAATAGATAAATATTATCAAAATGTGTGAAAATATTGAAATTTTATGTTAAAATAAAAGAAATAAATTAAACTTATTATAGAAGAGAAGGAAATAATGAAAAAGGAAATATTTTTAAAACAGTTTCCTAAGGAGGCTGAATATGAAGCAAGTAGACTATACAATTCCTTTGAATCAGCGAAGGAATACGGAGTCATAAGCTATACAGAAGAATTTTTTACTCCAAATTTCTGGAAGCGTCTTACAAGGAAAATCGAAGGGATAGAAGTGGCCACTTCTGGAGGTTTTAAAGGGAGTGACAGAAGACAGGTGGCTTTTATTCCTAGGGAATATATCGAATATATAAAATCAGACAAGGATTTTGAAGGAGTACTAAAAGAGGATACAGAAAACTATATGGAAAGCAATTACTCTTTTCTGGAATTTCCTTATAGATTTTTAAAGATACAAATAAATAGTAAATTTAAGGAATATTCTCATAGGGATTTTCTGGGCAGTCTAATGGGACTTAATATAAAAAGGGAGCTAATGGGGGATTTAGTGATGGAAGAAGGGATAGGGTATATCCCTGTATCTGAAAAGATAAAGGAAATAATACTGAATAACCTCTCCCAGATAGGAAAGGCACAATGTCTAGTATCAGAGATTAAGGGAAATGATAAAATACCTGATTATAAATATGATGATAAAATAATTACGGTATCCTCAAAAAGACTGGATAGCATAGTTTCAGCAATAACAGGACTGTCACGTACAAAAGTTGTGGAGCCTATTGAAAGGGGAAAGGTTTTAGTGGATTATGCAGAAGAAAAGGAAAAGTCTAAAAATCTAGAAATAGGATCATTAATAACAATAAGAGGATATGGAAAGTTTAAGCTTTTTTCTGATAAAGGGGAAACAAAGAAGGGAAAGGAAAGGTTACTGGTAAAAAAATACGTGTGATATTAAGGGAGGCAGAAATGAGAAATGTAACACCAGATAGCAATTTTGATTTACTGATGAAAAGTTTAGGATATGCAGCAGCAGCAGTTATAATAATAGCATTTTTAAAAATAGCCTTAAAAGCATTTTTATCGGTTGTAGTTTATATTATTCCTATTGCAGCGATAATATTTTTATTTATGAAATTTGGAGGTAAGAAATAATATGGCAGAAAAGACAAAGGGAAGACTTTCTAAAAAAAAGGGAAATATAGAAGAAAAATATAAATGGAATTTGAGTGATATTTACAAAAGCTACAAGGAATGGAACAGTGACTTTGAGAAGGTGAAAGCCTTGAAGGAGGAAGTTGTTTCCTTTAAGGGGAAGTTAGGAAGTGAAAAGAGCCTTCTTGAATTTTTTAAAAGGCAGGAGGAGATAGACAAAATTTGTTATAAACTGTTTAGATATCCCCAGCTGGCACGAGATTTAAATTCCTTAGATAAGGAAGCTGTGGAAAATCTCCAAAAAATCCAGTTTCTATTTTCTGATATTAATACAGACTTGTCATGGGTAAATTCTGAATTAATAGAAAATAGGGGAGAAATAGAAAAATGGATGTCTAAAAAAGAGTTTTCAGATTATAAATTTGGACTGGAAAGTCTTTTCAGGCTTCAGAAGCACATTTTAGATGAAAATGGAAGCAGGCTTATTTCTTATTTTAGCCAGTATTTTTCGGCTCCAAGGACAATCTATTCAGAAATAACGGTAAGTGATATGAAATGGCCCACAATAAAGCTGAGTACAGGGGAAAAGGTAGAAGTCACCCCTGCCAATTATAGTAGAATTTTAACTAGAAATAGAAATCAAAAGGATAGAAGACGTATGTTCAAGAACTACTATGGACTGTATAAAAGTAGGGAGAATACCATTGCTTCAGTATACAATGCAATTTTACAAAAAAACATAGGAAAAATGAAGGCATATAACTATGACTCCTTCCTGGCAAGTTTCCTTGAGGGAAATGATATTCCCGAAAAGGTATACTTAAATCTTATAAATACTGCAAAAGAGAATTCGAAACCCCTTAAAAGATATTTGAGATTGAGGAAAAGGATACTCGGATTGAAAAAATATTATAATTATGACGGGACAGTTGATTTGGTGGAATTTGAGAAGGATTATGAATATGACAATGCTAAGCATATGGTACTGAAATCAGTAGCCCCTTTGGGAAAGGAATACACTGCTAAAATGGAAAAAGCAATATCTGAAGGATGGATAGATGTGTTTGAATCAAAGGGGAAAAGATCAGGAGCCTATTCTGCAGGGGTATATGGGGTGCATCCCTATATGCTTTTAAACTACAACAAAACCTTAGACAGTGTATTCACACTGGCTCATGAACTGGGACATACCCTCCATACATTATATTCCAATGAAAATCAGCCTTTTTCAATGGCAGATTATACAATATTTGTGGCTGAGGTGGCTTCCACATTTAACGAACGGCTTTTATTAGACTATATGTTGAAAAAGACCGAGGATCCTAAGGAAAGGATAGCTCTGCTGGATCAGGAAATAGGTAATATTACTGGTACATTTTATTTTCAGGCATTACTGGCGGACTACGAATATCAGGCACATTCATTGGCAGAAAGAGGACATCCCATTACAGCTCAAGTTTTAAACGGGATTATAGAAGGGCTGTTTAAGGAATATTACGGAGAAGAAATCGAAAGGGAAGAACTTACAAATGTCCTATGGGCAAGGGTTCCTCACTTTTTCAACTCCCCCTTTTATGTATATCAGTATGCTACATGTTTTGCTTCTTCTGCCATACTTTATAATAAGGTCGTAAAAGAAAGGGATGAAAAGAAAAAGTCAATAGCCTTAAAAAAATATATAGATTTATTGTCATCAGGAGGAAATGACCTTCCGATGAACCAGCTTAAAAAGGCAGGGGTGGACTTATCTGAAAAGTCTGCAATAGAAGCGGTAGCTATACAGCTTGACTTGCTTTTAGATAAGTTGGAGAAGGAAATAGAGAAAATTGAAAAATAAACAATAAACAATAAAAAAATATTTAACCTGTTATGTTACATAATTATTTATAATATAAACAAAGATACCTAAAAAAGAAAGAGAGGGAGATATGATGTATGAAACATTAAAGGAGAGATTTTTAAAGTATATAAAGATTGAGACAAGATCAGATGAAAAAAGTGAAACAATTCCTTCGACACCTTCCCAGATGGAATTTGCCAAGATGTTAAAGAGAGAACTAGAGGAAATTGGACTGGAAAATGTGTTTATAAACAATGCTTGTTTTGTAAACGGAACATTACCTTCAAATGTGAATAAGAAAGTTCCGACAGTGGGATTTATAGCACATATGGATACTGCTGACTTTAATGCAAAAAATATAAATCCACAAATAATAGAAAATTATGACGGAAATGATATTGTTTTAAACAAGGGGCTTAATATAACAATGTTTACAAAAGAATTTCCAAACCTGAAAAATTATGTAGGACAGACTCTCATTACAACAGACGGGACGACTTTACTCGGGGCTGACGATAAGGCAGGTATTGTTGAAATAATAGAAGCGATAAAGTATTTAAAGAATCATCCTGAGATAAAGCATGGAACTGTAAAGATGGCATTTGGACCTGATGAAGAGATAGGAAGGGGAGCTGATAATTTTGATGTAAAGGAATTTGATGCTGATTTTGCCTATACTTTAGATGGAGGTCCGCTGGGAGAGCTAGAATACGAAAGTTTTAATGCAGCACAAGTTGTTTATAAAATAAAGGGGAAAAGTGTGCATACCGGTACTGCCAAAGGAAAAATGCTGAATGCCAATCTGATAGGAGTGGAACTGGCTTTAATGTTTCCAGCCGATGAAGTCCCTGAAAAGACAGAGGGTTACGAAGGGTTTTATTTTCTGGAAAAGATAAAATCCAGCTGTGAAGAGGCAGAACTTATTTATATTTTAAGGGATCATGACAAGGAAAAATTTTTACAGAAAAAAAAGTTTGCTGAAGAAATAAAGGATAAACTAAACGAAAAATATGGAGAAAATACAGTGGAAGTGCTAATAAAAGACCAGTATTATAATATGGGTGAAATAATAAGGGAAAATATGTATGTTGTGGATATTGCTAAGGAAGCGATGGAAAATTTAAATATAGAGACTATTATAAAACCTATAAGAGGAGGAACAGATGGATCGAAAATATCCTTTATGGGACTTCCTACTCCAAATATATTTGCAGGAGGAGAAAATTTTCACGGGAAATACGAGTTTATATCTTTGGAGAGCATGGAAAAGGCCACAGATACAATAGTGGAAATAGTAAAACTGATTGCAGAAAAATATTGAAATTTATAAAAATAAATGAAATGGATGTAGAGAAAATTATGAGTAAAATTGTAAAAAAGACTTTAAGTGAACAAATATATGAAAGTTTAAAAGAAGAAATTATTTCAAAGAAGATTTCCTTTGGTAATAGACTGGTAAACAAAGATCTTCAAGAGAAGTTCGAGGTAAGTTCAACTCCTATCCGTGATGCAATAAACAGATTATATCTGGATGGACTTGTTGAAGAAGTAACAAAGACCGGAGCCAAGATAGTAAGTTTTAATCTGGAATTTGCTACAGAAATAAATGAGTTTATATGTATTTTATGTACTTCAGCAGTGGAGCTTTCCTTTCAGAGATGTAATGATATAAAGGAAGTTGTAAAAACACTTGAAAAAATAGCAAAGAAACAGCAGAAGTCTAGAAATGATGAGGAATATTTTTATTATGACTACGAATTCCATAAAACATTTTTTTGATTATTCTAAAAATTTGTTTCTAAAGGAAAATTATAAGAGATATAATGTATTAAGATTTCTTCTTTCAAAATATGCCTATGAAAAAAATTCTGATAAGGAAATGGCACTAAATCAACATTTTGGAATCATAGAAGCTTATAAGCAGGGAAATCTAAATCTTGCCAAGGAAAGAATGGTGGAGCACTATAATTTTGGAATAGTACGTCTAAATGAAGCTCTTTCCGAAAATTTTTAAGAGATAATATTTTTTATCAAAATTTAGAATAAAATAAAAAGACTGTTTTCAGTAAATATGAATACAGTCTTTTTGTTTTAAATTAGTAAAAATAATAAGAGATGATATTAAATTAGAATCCTTTTATTAATTCAGGATTGATAGTTTCAAATCTTCCTGTAAAAAATCTTAGAACTTTAGGCTCGTAAACCCACTTCAATCCACTTATGTCTTTCCTTCTGTTATACAGCTCTATAATAGTATCTGCAACGTAGTCCAAGTGAGAATAAGTATAAACTCTTCTAGGAATAGTTAATCTAACTGTTTCCAGCTTAGGTTTATGATTTTCTCCTGTTACGACATCCCTTCCAGCAGAAATAATTCCTCTTTCCATAGTCCTTACTCCGCCAAACTCATATATTGCAGCAGCTAATGCTTGAGCAGGAAATTCCTCCTGATCAAGATGATCGAGGAAGGTTCTTGCATCAAGGAAGATAGCATGCCCTCCAAAAGGTTTTACCATAGGAATCCCAGCAGCTTCCAGCCTTTCCCCAAGATACCTTATCTGATTAACCCTGTGGCTTATGTAAGGATATTCGCATGATTCTGTTATACCTATTGCCATAGCTTCCATATCTCTTCCTGCAAGTCCTCCATAGGAAGGCATTCCTTCAAATTGTACAACCATTCCCGTAGCCTTTATATATAAATCTTCATCATTCATACATAGAAACCCACCAATATTAGTCAAGCAGTCTTTTTTACCTGACATTGTACATCCATCTCCATAAGAGAACATTTCATGAACTATTTCCTTTATGGTCTTATCCTTGTATCCTTCTTCCCTTTCCTTGATGAAATAAGCGTTTTCCACACATCTTGTGGCATCGTACATAACTTTTATTCCATGTTTATGAGCCAATTCAGATACTTCCTTTATATTCTGCATTGACACTGGCTGTCCCCCCGCAAGGTTTACAGTAACTGCAAGACAAATATAAGGGATTTTTTCTGCTCCAACTTCATCAATTAATGCTTGAAATTTTTTTAGGTCAATATTTCCCTTAAAAGGTAGATCTATGCTAGGATCATGTGCCTCATCAATTATTACATCCCTAAATGTGGCACCGTTTCTTTCCTGATGAAATCTTGTCGTAGTAAAGTACATATTTCCAGGCACATAGTCTCCAGGCTTTATTGTCAATGAAGAGAGTATGTTTTCAGCTCCTCTACCTTGATGTGTAGGAACTACGTATTTAAATCCGAAGTATTCCCTGACAATTTGTTCCAAATGATAGAAATTTCTACTTCCGGCATAGGCTTCATCTCCCAACATTAACCCTGCCCATTGTCTGTCACTCATTGCATTTGTACCAGAATCTGTAAGAATGTCTATATATACATCTTTAGATTTTACTAGGAAGGTGTTGTACCCAGCCTCCTTTATTGCCTTTTTTCTTTCTTCCTTTGATAGTGTGGCTACCGGCTCCACCATTTTTATTTTAAACGGTTCAGGTGCGAATCCTTTTCTTTCCATAATAATTTCCTCCTAAAATTGAATTTTATATTGATATTATTATTATATTATTTTAAATCTGAAAGTATTGATTGATTTTGCTCATATTTTCTTGTTGCATTGAAAACAGCTCTTTATTTTTTTAAATATTTTTTTTCGTAATCCCTTAAGGCACTTATTGCCTGACTGGATAAAGGTATAATAGCCATCATATTAAATATGGTCATAAGACCGACACCTAAATCACCCAGCTCCCATACAAAAGTGTACTGTGCCATTCCACCAGCAAAAAGCATCACAAGGGAAAAGGCTTTATAGGCATTTTGTGAAATCCAGTTGTCACCAAATACATAAGAAATATTTCCTCTAGCATAGAACATTATCCCTATAAATGTACTGAAGCTAAATAGAAATAATATAACAGCGATAAAGATAACTCCAAAACGTCCTGCATGATGATTCATGGCAGCTTGAAGAAGATCCATACCTTGAAGCCCTTCTATAGCAGACTTTGGAGCAAGTAGCATTATAAAGGCTGAGCAGCTACAAATCAAAAGAGTATCTATAAATACACCTAAAGATTGAGTTAACCCCTGTTTTACTGGATGGACAACATCTGCGGCAGCGGCGGCACACGGAGCAGAACCGGAACCAGCTTCATTTGAGAAAAGTCCTCTTTTGGCACCATTCATTATTACTGCACCAAATCCACCAGCGGCAGCTTGCCTAATACCAAATGCTTGTGAGAAAATATCTTCAAAAACTTTCGGAATAGCACCAAAGTTTCTAACTATAATGAAGATTGTCATTAAAAAGTATATTCCTGCCATCAGAGGAACCATGACATCTAGAACTTTAGTTGTAGCATTTCTTTTGAAAATAATGATTGCGGCACATAAAACCAGTGTAATAGTAGTGTATAATGGAGGTACATTAAAGGCATTAGTAAAGGATTGTGAAACCGAATTTGCTACAACTTGGCTTATTCCTGCCCAGCAGAGTAGCCCCGACAGTGCAAACAGCACGCCAAGTATTCTAAAACGAGCTCCTCTTGCATAATATTTCTTATTATCTACAGATACATACTTTGCACCGACATCAACTCTATCCACAAATGTATCTTCAGGTTTTGTCCACATAATCATTCGCATTCTATCCATAAAATATGCAGGCCCTCCACGATATCCACCATATAGAGGATCCTTTTCTTTGTAAATCTGAGCAAGGGTACTTTCTATAAAAGCACTTGCTGAACCTACTAAAGCTACAACCCACATCCAAAAAATTGCTCCTGGACCACCAAAGGAGATTGCAGCTACCACTCCCGCTAGATTACCCATTCCCACTCTTGTGGCAGTAGCTATAAAAAGTGCCTGAATACCTGAAATGGAATCCTTGTCTTTAGAATTGTTCGGCTTTTCCATAGCGATCCTGATCATTTCAGGAAAAAGCCTAAATGGCAGAAATCTTGTTTTTACGGTAAAATAGATTCCGGCCGGAATTAAGATTAATACAAGTAGGCTAAGACCCAATTGAGTTTCTCCTGTTCCAAAGTTTAGTACGATTAAGTCTCCCCATAATAAATTATTTATGGCACCTACAAGTTTTTTAAAAATTTCAAATAAACTTAATAGTACAGACATAAAAACCAAACCACCTTCTTAGTATGTTTAATTCTAAAGCTTTAAAATTCATATGCATTATGCGTAATGCATTTTACAATAATGTTATACCACTTTTTTTAAAATAGTCAAGATGCAAAATAAAATTTTTTTGAATTTTTTTAAATTATTGGGTATAATGTACTAAGAATATTAAGGAGGTTTAAAAATGTCAATACTGAAGAAAGTTGTTACTATTGCGGGTTCCGACACCAGTGGAGGGGCAGGGATACAGGCAGATTTAAAGACATTTCAGGAAAGGGGTGTCTTTGGAATGAACATACTGACAGTTATAGTTTCTATGGGATCAAAATGGGAACATAAGGTATTTCCTGTAGAAATGGAAACTATAAGGGAGCAGTCAGATACAGTATTTAAAGGAATAGGAGTAGACGGGATAAAGACAGGTATGCTTCCCACGGTTGAAATTATAGAATATGCAGGCTCCCTTATAAAGGAATGTAAGGACGTACCTTCTGTGGTGGATCCTGTTATGGTATGTAAAGGGGCGGAAGACGCACTTTTCCCCGAAAATACAGTGGTAATGCAAAAATATCTTGTGCCGTATGCTACTGTAACGACACCAAATTTGTTTGAAGCATCGCAGCTTGCTAATATGAGACCTATAACTACAATAGATCAAATGAAAGAGGCTGCCAAAAAAATATATGATTTGGGAGTGGAAAATGTAGTTGTAAAAGGTGGAAAAGCCCTTGTTGGTGAGAGGTCTGTCGATATATTATATGATGGAAAAAGTTTTGAAATATTTGATACTGAAAAGATAGACACACCTTATACACATGGGGCGGGTTGTACTTTTGCAGCATGTATTGCTGCGGAACTGGCTAAGGGAGCAACTGTAAAAGAGGCAGTCTCTATAACAAAAAGGCTTATAACAGAGGCATTAAGACAGTCATTTAAATTAAATGACTTTGTAGGGCCGCTAAATCATAAGGCATTTGCCCTAAAGGATTAGTTTTTTATCTAAATTTATTTTAAGAATTTGAAAAAAATTAGATTTTTCAAATGTCAATATATTTAGTAAAGATAAAAGAGGCATGAGCCTCTTTTACTTTTAACTTGAAGTTTTTATGAAAAATCATAAAGAATGATAATTCAAAAGTCTACCAGCAACAGTAAAACATATGTTTTGTATTAGGGAAAACTAATGAAGCTGGTCAAATCCTTCTCCAAATACTTTAGAGGTATCTGTAACAGTAACGAAGGATTTAGGGTCATTTTCCTTAAGAAATTTTCGTAACTTAATAAACTGACGGCGATCCAATATTATAAAAAGTACCTCCCTATGTTCTCTAGAATATCCACCGGTCCCCTTAAAGATAGTACACCCCCTGTCAAAGTCCTTAAAAATATAATCAATAATCAGTTCCTTCTGGGAAGTTATTATGATAACCTGTTTACTGGAGTTAAATCCTGCTATGAACTTGTCAATCATAAAACCGGTTATATATACACTTAAAAGCCCTACAAGTGCCAATTCTATTCCGAAAGCAAAAATAGCCAGCACAGTTATAATGGCATCAGGGATAAAGCCTGCCATGCCATAGTCCATATGAAAATATTTTTGTATAATTTTACCAATAATGGAAGTTCCCCCTGTGGAAGCCTCATATATGTAAATTATGGCTATACCTAAGGCTGAAAGTACACTTCCAAATATAGTTGCAATAATTGGATCATTTGTAAAGGACTGACCTGGAAATAATCCTTCAAATAACCCAAGCAGGGTGGATAAAAGAATCGTGGCATAAATACTTTTTATACCAAATTCGCCACTAATTATGAAAAAGGCAAGGGTAAACAGGATGATATTTCCAACAGTAACCACTATACTGCTTGGTATATTGAATATATGATTTACAATTAGAGCCAGTCCGGTAACACCTCCACCGGCTATCTTGTTTGGAAATAAGAAAAAGTGTAGCCCTGTGGTCATTATAAGAACTCCGAAGGCAATAATGACATACTCCTTGAAAAGGATATTAAAATTCTTTTTCATATCAAATAAATATTAACTCCTATTCTATTTAGATTTCAAGTCATTATATTATTTCCCTAAAACAAAGTCAAGATGGATTTCAAATGATAAGTAAAGTAAAAAAAAAGAAGAATATCCATAAAAAAAATGAATGAAAAAATAAATAAAATTAATTGAAAAAAAAAGTATTACTATGATAGAATATGATAATTTAAAAAAATTATATAAGTACTTTTTGAGAGCTCAAAAAATTTAGTAGGACTAAAATATAAATTTTAGATAAGTTATTTTATAAGTTAAATTATATTTACATTATGAGAAGGAGGAAAAAATGGAAGGGAAAATGAAAATAGTAATGGAAGGTCTTACATTTGACGATGTGTTGTTAATACCGCAGGCATCAGAGGTATTGCCTCATGAAGTATCATTAAAGACAAAAGTTACGAAAAATCTGGAACTGAATATACCTATAATGAGTGCGGCTATGGATACAGTAACAGAAGCAGTGCTTGCAATAGCTATAGCCAGAGAGGGTGGAATAGGCTTTATCCATAAAAATATGACAATAGACAGACAAGCTGAGGAAGTGGCAAAGGTAAAAAGGTATGAAAGTGGTATGATAACAGATCCGATTACATTGAAGGAAGATGCCATATTAAGTGAAGCAAATAACCTTATGAAGGAATATAGGATATCGGGTCTTCCCATAGTAAGCAAGGAAGGAGACTTAAAGGGGATAGTTACAAATAGGGACTTGAAGTACCGTAAGGATCTTTCTGTAAAGGTTGTGGATGTAATGACAAAGGATAATCTTGTAACGGCACCTGTGGGGACAACCTTGGAAGAAGCAAAGGCTATATTATTGGAGCATAGAATAGAAAAATTGCCAATTGTATTGGGAACTAAGCTAAAAGGACTAATAACAATAAAGGATATTGACAATATAACAAATTATCCCAATGCCTGCAAAGATTCTCAAGGTAGATTAAGGGTAGGAGCAGCGGTAGGTACTGGTTCAGATGCTATAGAAAGGGTAAAAGCACTTGTGGAGGCGGGAGCTGATATAATAACGATAGATTCTGCACATGGACATTCAAAGGGAGTTGTGGAAAGGATAAAGGAAATACGGGCGGCCTTTCCTAAACTAGATATTATAGGTGGAAATATTGTTACTAAGGAAGCAGCTCTTGAGCTTATAGAAGCTGGTGTAAATGCTGTAAAAGTGGGGATAGGGCCGGGATCCATATGTACAACGAGGGTTGTGGCTGGAGTAGGTGTGCCGCAAATAACGGCAGTTATGGAAATTGCTGAAATATGTGGTGAAAGGGGAATAGGAGTTATTGCAGATGGAGGAATAAAGCTATCTGGGGATATAGTAAAAGCAATAGCTGCAGGAGCAGACTGTGTAATGCTGGGAGGACTTCTAGCTGGTACTCAAGAGGCACCGGGGGAAGAAATTCTTTATAATGGAAGAAAATTTAAAACATACGCAGGTATGGGTTCACTTGCAGCAATGAAAAGGGGTAGCAGCGACAGATATTTTCAGCTGGATTCTGCTACGGAAAAACTGGTTCCTGAAGGGATAGAATCTATGGTTCCCTTTAAGGGGGCATTAAAGGATACAATATACCAGATGTGTGGAGGATTAAGGTCTGGAATGGGCTACTGTGGAACTCCTACAGTGGAGAGTCTGAAGTTGGAAGGCAAGTTTGTAAAGATAACGAATGCAGGATTGAAAGAGAGCCATCCCCATGATGTAATAATAACAAAGGAGGCTCCAAATTATAATACTACCAAATAATAAAAAAAAATGTTATAATGTATGTATTATAAAAAATAAAGGAAGCGGATATGAAAAGAATAAAAAAAATATTACTAATATTGACTATGGCTTTATGTTTAAGTAATTTAGCTTACTCTTATGAGGACTATTATGAAAAAGTGTACACAGTAAAGATATCTAAATCTGAGATATATAGAGCTGTAAATGCTACAGAGAAACAAAAAAAGAAACTGTCAAAGATTTTTGACAAGTATCAGAAAAGGGCAAACGGAATTGAGGATTCTCTAAAGAGATTTGACAGTAAAAAGGGGGATCTAGGGAAAATAGAAAGGGACAGGTATAATGAAATAGCCGAGGTTCTTTCTATGGAACAGCTTTTAGAGTACAATAGTTATATTAACGGGAAAAAAATTGAGTTTGAAGAAAAAAATGATAAAATTAAAAATCTTCTAGATGGTCTAAACTTGAATAATAATCAGAAATCCCGAATTTTAAGATATGAGAGGAATTTTAAAAGGGAAATCGAAAAGCTGAAGGTTAAATTCCTTTCCCAGGAGGATTTTTCAAAGGAATATAACAGCTTAAAGAAAATAAGAAATGAAAAGATAAGGACGGTTCTGACACAGGAACAGATTAAGGTTTTAGATGACTTTAATAAAAAATAACAGGTAAAGTATAAAATCTGCCATTTATTTAGGGTAAGATGTCTTTAATTGGAATAATTCTAAGGATATTAATGTTTCAAGGAAAATGTAATAAACATTAAAGACAATAAATCTTAAAATTATATGGTAGATTTTTTATTATATATATTATTTTTAATTGTATTAATAAATAATATATTAGATTTGTTGACTATAATGAAATTATAAGTTATCATTTATTAGACTAAAAATATGGAGGTATATAATGACAAGTGGAGAACTAAGTAAAAAGAAGACATTTTTTCAAAAATTTCTGGATTTTGTAGAAGTTGTAGGAAATAAGCTGCCTAATCCCGTTACATTATTTGTGATTTTATCATTAATTGTTATAATTATTTCACAAATATTGGCAACAATGGGAGTTACAGTAACGTATGAAGCAAGTAAAACTGTTGAAGGAGTAACAAAAATTGAGCATACGGAAGCGGCTGTAGTTAGTTTGATGAATTTTGAAGGAATAAGATATATATTTTCTTCTATGGTAAAGAATTTTATTGCTTATCCCCCATTGGGAACAGTATTAGTGGCTATGCTTGGGGTCGGACTTGCAGAGGAAGCAGGACTTGTAGATACCCTTTTAAATAAGACTGTAGCAAGTACTCCTAAGGGGCTTGTAACTATTATGCTGGTGTTTTTAGGGGTTATGTCAAATATAGCTTCTGATGTCGGATACGTAATACTAATACCTTTAGGAGCAGTAGTATTTTTGAGTTTGGGAAGACATCCAATAGCAGGAATAGCGGCAGTATTTGCAGGAGTATCAGGTGGATTTAGTGCGAACCTTCTTGTAGGAACTTTAGATCCTATGCTTGGGGGAATTTCCACAGCGGCTGCAAACATAATAAGCCAAGGATATGAAGTACAGCCTACAGCAAACTGGTTCTTCCTGATGGCTTCAACATTTGTAATAACTCTTATAGGAGCTTTTGTAACAGAAAAGATAATAGAGCCTAGATTGGGAAAGTATACTAGCAATGAAACTGTCGAAATAAAGGAAATATCCCCAGAACAGTCAAGAGGACTTAAATGGGCAGGAATATCAGTGACTATATTTATTATATTGTTAATTATTATGACAGTACCTAAAAATGCAATACTAAGAAATCCTGAAACTGGAAAACTTGCAAGTGGTTCTGCCTTTATTGACGGACTTGTTCCTATAATTGCCTTAGGATTTTTCATACCTGGTTTATTTTATGGGATAGGAGCAAAGACAATTAAGAATAATAATGATGTTGCAAACTTTCTTGGGAAATCCATGAGCAGCATGGGAGGATTTTTAGCTCTTGCCTTTGTATCATCACAATTTATAGCATATTTTACATACTCAAAATTAGGAATAGTTTTAGCAGTAAAGGGTGCAGAACTTCTCGAAAAAGCAGGAATAAAAGGTATACCTCTACTTGTAGGGTTTGTCCTTGTATCAGCCTTCATAAATCTGTTTATAGGTTCGGCTTCTGCAAAATGGTCTATTATGGCACCTATATTTATACCTATGTTTATGAGATTGGGATATTCTCCAGAGCTAACTCAGCTGGCATATAGAATAGGGGATTCCAGTACAAATATCATAACACCTCTGATGACATACTTTGCATTGATTATAGCCTTTGCAAAACAGTATGACGAGGATATAAAAATAGGAACTCTTATTTCCATAATGCTTCCTTACTCAATGTTATTCTTGTTGGGATGGACATTGTTACTGGTTGTATGGATGACATTTAAACTTCCTATTGGACCTGGAGCACCGATATTCTTTGGATAGGCTAGTTATAATGAAATATAAGAAAAGTTAATTTAAACAACTAAAATAACAATAAAATAAAGGGCTTTCCTAAGATAAATAATACTTAGGAACGGCTCTTTTTATATGTGAAATGTTTACGGCAATCAATAAATTATAGACAACCTTTTATAAAAAATAAAACAAAACTA
>JBGXYD010000103.1:0-33515 GCA_041815005.1 Leptotrichia sp.
TGTGAAATTATATTATTTAAAGAAAGAATCTAGTTTTTTGAAGTTATGTAAAAAATAAATTGATTTACTTTAAGGAGGAATTGATATGGCTCAATTAAGAAGAAGAAAAAATAGTTTCTGGCAGGAATTTTACAAACATTTGATGACAGGGATATCTTATATGATTCCAATACTAATTATGGGAGGACTCATAGGAGCCTTTTCTCAAGTCATCCCATATGTAATTTTCAAAATAGATCCTAGTATGTCTATATTAGATGCAATAAAGACAGGTAAATACACAGGAATGAATTTACAATTGTTGAAATTAGCTTCGCTTATGGAAAGTTTTGGATTTACTTTATTTGGTTTTGCTATTCCTATGTTTGCTGCCTTTGTAGCAAATTCTATAGGTGGAAAAACAGCTTTAGCTGCAGGTTTTATTGGAGGATATGTAGCAAATAAACCTATATCAGTAATAGGAATGGTTGATGGTACATGGGATAAAATTACACCAGTTCCTTCTGGATTTTTAGGAGCATTTATAATCGCTTTTGTTGTAGGTTATTTTGTGAAATATTTAAATAAAAATATAAATTTACCTAAAAACTGGCTGGCATTTAAGTCTACTTTTCTTATTCCGTTATTATCATCGATTTTTTGTATGATTGTAATGATATTTATAATAACTCCTATAGGAGGATGGGTAAATCTACAAATTAGATCTCTTTTGCAAATTGCCGGAGCAGCAGGAGAATATGTATATGCTCTTGTGTTAGCGGCAACAACTGCGTTTGACCTAGGAGGACCAGTAAATAAAGCTGCAGGATTTGTAGCCCTAGGATTTACAACTGAAAAAGTTCTACCAATTACAGCACGTACTATAGCAATAGTTACCCCTTCCATAGGGCTGGGACTTTCCACACTTATTGACAAGAAATTAGTTGGAAGAAGAGTGTATAATGGTGAATTTTATGATGCTGGAAAAACTTCTATATTTCTTGCATTTATGGGTATTTCTGAAGGAGCAATACCATTTGCACTTGAAAATCCAGGATTTACAATTCCTCTATATGTTGTTTCGTCAGTAATAGGAGGATTTACTGCAATTGCTATGGGTGCTGTACAATGGTTCCCTGAATCTGCAGTATGGGCATGGCCTCTAGTAAAAAATCTTCCTTCGTATATAATAGGGATTGCAGTTGGATCTATTATTATAGCGGTATGTAATGTTCTGTACAGAAATAAATTAATCAAAGATGGAAAGTTGGAAATAGATGAATATTAATATAAAAAAGAAATATGATTTTCCTATTATACCTCATACACATTGGGACAGGGAGTGGTATTTTACCACTTCCCGTTCTAAAATATATTCCCTTAATCATTTTAAGGAGATATTTGATGTTTTGGAAAAAAATAAAGATTTTAAACATTTTTTACTAGATGCACAAGTATCAATTATAGATGATTATTTAGAGTTTCATCCTGAAGAAGAGGAAAGAATAAAAAAACTGGTGTCAGAAGGGAAACTTATAATAGGTCCTTGGTATACCCAAACAGACCAAATGGTAATAAGTGGAGAGTCTATTGTAAGAAATCTATATTATGGGATAGAGAGAGCAAAATATTTTGGAAATTATATGAAAACAGGATATATGCCAGATTCTTTTGGACAGTCAGCCCAGATGCCACAGATATTGAATGGATTTAATATCTGCTACAATACATTTAAAAGGGGAATTTCTGATAATCACTATACGAAGAATGAATTTTATTGGGAATCTCCTGATGGGAGCAAAGTATTCAACATGTATTTGGATAGATATGGAAATTTTGTCTATTTTACTTCTGAAGAAAAAAGTTTGAATGAATTGATTGAAAAGCTGAAAAAGGAAACGGACCGAAGATCTCTTATAGGAACTTTGACATTATATAATGGAGAAGATCAGCGTCCAATAAGAAAAAATCTTCCTATAATTATCGATAAACTTAATAAATTATATTTAGATAGTAATTTTTATATATCAACTATTGATGAAGTAATGAAGAGAGCTGAAAATAAAGGATTTAATTACGACACTATAAAAGGAGAAATGACATCAGGACAATTTAGCAGAGTTCATAAATCCATTTATTCTACTCGGGCAGACTTAAAAATAAAGAATAACAGGAATGAAAATTATATTGTTAATATATGTGAACCATTAAGTACAATTTCATATAAACTTGGTTTTTCCTATGAAAATAAAGTTTTTGAAAAGGCATGGAAACTAATGGCTGAAAATGCTGCACATGACAGTATAGGGATGTGTAATTCCGATGAAACAAATAAGAATATAGAACATAGATATGATAATGTTAAATCTTTAATGTATAATCTAAATGAATTGAAAATGCGGGAAATAGGAATGAGTATTTTTCAAAAGGATATTTTTCAGTTTCAGATTTACAATCTACTTCCCTATGAAAGAAGTGGAGTTATAAGGATGGAAATTTTTACCCCTTACAATGAAGTAGAAATTTATGATACAGAAGAAAGAATATATGAAAGTAAAATTATTAAAAGTGAAAAACTGGAGGAAAGAATAAAGAATAAAATGAAGTCTGAAATAGGGTTTAATATGGAAGATAATCCCCGTTGGATACAAGAAAATGTTCAAATATACAAAACAGAGATTTTAGTTTATGTTAAGAATCTTAATGCTCTAGGTTATAGAACTTTCTTTATAAGGAGAGAAAAAGAAAAAAGTAAGGAGGAGAATATTATAATTACATCTAGAAATACTATTAGAAATGAAATATTAGATGTAACAGTATGTGAAAATGGATCTCTTTTAATAAAAAATAATAAGGAAGGAATTATCGAAAAGGGATTTCTTGTATTTGAAGATTCTGGTGATGACGGAGATACGTACGATTATTCAGAACCTTATAATGATAAAATATTTACTAGTGAAGAATCTAAGGCTAAAATATTTGAAATAAAAAATGAAGGGCTTATAAATGAAATAAAATATTTATTGAAAATAAATATTCCTTATGATTTAAAATCTAGAGAAAAAGGAAAAGAAGAAATTCTAACCGAACTTCTAGTCACACTTTCTCTGGAAAAAGAAAGTCCTCTTTTAAAAGTAGAAATAGAAATAGAAAATAAAGCTATAGAGCATCGAATGAGAGTTTTATTCAAAACAGGAATAGAAAGTAAGGAGTCCATAGCAGACCAGCAGTTTGGAATAATAAGAAGGCCTGTATACCTTAGTGAAGTAAAAAACTGGAGAGAGAACGGATGGAATGAAAAACCCTGTACAATAGAGCCTATGCAGTCCTTTGTAAGTTTATCAAATAATAAAAAAAATGTAACTATTATTACTGACTGTGTAAGAGAATATCAGATTATAGGAAAAAAATATGATACAGTAGCTCTTACTTTATTTAGATCAGTCCCTGAAATGGGGAAATCTGATTTAAAAGATAGACCAGGAAGAGCTTCGGGGATGGCAAATTGGCTAACTTCTGATGCACAACTATTGAAAAAACTGAAATTTAATTTTGCTATATTTATTTCTGCTGGAGAATTCTCTGCTGAAAAATCTGCTAATATGGCAAAGGATTATTTGACACCGTTTCAGTACTATCAAGCAGCAGAGTTTAAGAATGTAGATTTATATTTTTTAATGAATAAACCTGAAATTAATAATAATCCTTTTAATTATTCAATGACGTCTTTTAAAAATAAAAATTGTATTTTAAGTACAATAAAAAAAGCAGAAAAAGAAGAATCAATTATATTCCGGATTTATAATCCAGATGATATGAAATGTGCAAATTTTATTATGGATTATAAAGAAGATATTTCAAATATGGAAATAGTAAAATTTGATGAAATGACAAAAATGAAAAATGTAGATTATTTTCTTGAAAAAAAAGAGATTTTATCTAAAATTCAAGTTAGTAAAATTAGAACATGTCAGGTTCTAAGTCTAAAAATAAAATAATTCTTTATAAGTATCACTAAAAATGCATTAAAAGCTGTGAAATTGAATAGCTTAAAAATGCATTTTTATTTTGAGAAAATTACGATACAACTAATTTTTTTTCAAATAAAAGCAAATTTTTTCATTATAAATTCGAAAAAGTGAAAAAATAAACTTAAATATCTCACTTGACTTTTTAGAAAAATAGGATAAAATATTAGTGTAAAATTTAGATAAAAATTTAGTTTGTGATTTAGTAGTAAATAAATTTATATATTTTTAGTGAGGTGATATATGATATTAGAAAAAGAGAGAAAAGAAATTATAGAAAGCTGTCTACTTTTGGTAAAAATGGGATTAACGAATGGAACATCAGGAAATGTAAGTATTTATAACAGAGAGAAAAAACTTATCGCTCTAACTCCTTCAGGGATAGATTATAATGAAATTAGAACAGAAGATATATCTATATTAGACTTGGAAGGAAATCTTTTAGATGGGAAAAAACCTTCTTCAGAACTTGATATGCATATGATTTTTTATAGAAAAAGAAATGATGTGAATGCAGTTGTTCATACTCATCCTGTTTATATAACGGTACTTGCTTGCCTTAGAGAATGTTTGCCAGCAGTAGACTATATGATAGCAGTTTCAGGTGATAAGGAAGTTAGATGTGCTAAATATGCTTCATTTGGTACATGGGAACTTGCAGAAAATGCTTATAAAGCTATGGGAAATTCAAAGGCTGTGATATTAGCGAATCATGGCTTAACAACGGTAGGTAAGGATTTGAAAAATGCACTACATATTTCAGAACAATTGGAATATGTGGCAAGACTATATGTAGAAGCACGGAAAATAGGAAACCCAGTTATACTTGATGATAAAGAAATGGAGACAATGCTGGTAAAATTTAAAACCTACGGACAAAGATAATACTACAAAATTAAAAATATATAACTAAAATTATAACTTAAAATTTAGTAAATTAAGAAAAGAAGGTATGAAATGACAATAAAAGAAATATCAAAATTGGCAAAAGTATCACAGGCAGCGGTATCTCTTGCACTTAATAATAAACCAGGAGTAAGTGAAGAAACAAGAAATTTAATTTTAAGCATAGCAGAAAAATATGGGTATAATAAGAAAAATAACAACAATAAAAGAATAATATTTATAAAATATTTAAGTAGTGGTTTAGCTGTTGAAAAAAATGGAGACTTTATTACTAGACTAATTGATTCTTTGGAACAGACAGCATCAAATCTAGGATATAATTTGACAATAAAAAATATTTTAGCAGTAAATTTTTTACAAGAAATTAAAAATATAAATTTTTCTGATTATGATGGAGTAATATTTTTGGGAACAGAAGCAGATGAAAAGAATATAGAAAGTCTTATAGATATTAATATACCAGTTGTAGCAGTAGATAATATGTTTGAAAATAAATATATAGATTCAGTGGTAATGGATAACTGGGGTGGAATAAGGCAAGGTATAAATTATCTGTTTTCCATGGGACATAAGAATATAGGCTATATCGACAGTAAAATAAAGTTTTCAAATTTTGAGCATAGACTAGATGCATATATTCATGAAATGAATAAGCATAAACTAAATTTCAAAGAGGAGAATGTTTTAAAAGTAACTCCTAATTTAGAAGGATCTTACATGGATATACTAAACTATTTAAAAAAAAATAAAGATAATCTACCTTCTGCTTTTATTGCAGCTAATGATACTATAGCCATAGGAACAGTAAAGGCTTTTAAAGAAGTAGGTTTACAGATTCCTAAAGATATTTCCATTATTGGTTTCGATGATATTCCATTTTGTAGTATGTTAGACAAACCACTGACTACGATAAAGGTTTTTAAAGAAAAAATGGGAGAAATGGCAGTAAAACTATTAGATGAGAGAATTAATAGTATGTCAGATGAAAAAATTAAAATGCTATCAATGACAAAATTAGTGGAACGAGAAAGTGTTTTAAAACTATAAAAAATTATAAAAATTCAGGAGGTAAGAAATGAAAAGAAAGACAATCATATATGTGATCTTTACTGTTTTAGCAATATTAATTTATGGATGTGGAAAAAAAGAAAGTACTGCTAATGGAGGCGGTGGAAAAAAATTAAAGATTGCCGTAATAAGAAATTTACCTTCAGATGATCATACAAAACAGTTTTTAGAAGGAGCAGTAGCGGAAGGAGAGGCATTAGGGTATCAGGTGGATACCTTTATATCTAACGGAGATGATGCAAAATTTCAGGAACTTGTAGAACAACAAATACAAAAAGGATATGATGGACTTATAATTTCTCATGGAAAAACAGAATATTCTGCAAATATGTTAAAACCAGCCTTAGAAAAAGGAATAAAAGTTGTGACTTTTGATACAACTTTTAAGGATAATATCATCCCAAAAGGAATAACATCAACTGCACAAGATGATAAGGCTCTTGCTACATTATCTTTAGATGAAATCGTAAAAAGAGTGGAAACAAAACCTGCTAGAATTCTTAAATTGTGGTTTGGACCAGGAGTTCCCCCATTAGACAGAAGAGAAGAAATATATAAAAAATACGAAAATGAAGGAAAGATAAAAACTATAGAAACAATTGGTCCTTCTAATTTGGATGATGTACAAGGAGAAGTAGCTTCAAGAGTGGGAGCCATTCTTGCTAAATATCCAGCAGGTACTATAGATGCAATATGGGGATCTTGGGATGAATTAGCTAAAGGAGGATATAAAGCTATGCAGGAAGCTGGAAGAAATGATATACAATTAATTTCAATAGATATTTCAAATCAGGATATAAATCTTATGATGAGTGAAAATAGTATATGGAAAGCGACTGCAGCAGTAGATCCTAGATTAATTGGAATGGTAAATATGAGAATACTTGCAAAAAAATTAAAAGGCGAAGAAACTCCTGAAACATATAATTTAGAAGCTGTACTTATTAAAAAAGAAGATTTAAAGCAAGGAACAGTTATGAATACATTAGATCAAGTTATTCCAGGATGGGGAAAATCAGATGCTTTCAATGAACCTTGGATGGATGAATTGAAAAAGAAAAATAAAAAATAAATTAAAATAGGGTGTCTCAAAAGAGGATTAAGACAAATCAATTTAAAAATAGTAGTGAATTGATGTAAATAATTTTAAATACTTTTGAGACAAACCCATGGATTAGAATTCTGGTTGAATCAAAATATTTTTACCGGGAGGTAATGATGTGTTAAATGAAAATAATTCAAAAATTGAAATGAAGGGAATTTCTATCCGGTTTTCAGGGGTTAAAGCTTTATCAGATATAGATTTTACAATAAAAAGTGGAGAAATAAGAGCTCTTATAGGTGCTAATGGTGCTGGAAAATCAACATTGATGAAAGTTTTAGCAGGGGTAAATCCGACTTATGAAGGGAAGATATATATAGATGGAGCTGAAATTGAAATAAGAAATCCCAAAGAAGCGAAGAAAAATGGAATAGAAATTGTATATCAGGAAGTAGATACGGCTCTTATTCCCTATTTAACTGTAGCAGAGAATATTATGTTAAATAGTATAGTAAATAAAATGGGAAAAAAGCAGTGGATAAATTGGGAAAAAATTAGAAAAACAGCAAATGAAACTTTGAAGAAATTAAATATTTCTATAGACGTGAATAAACATGTAAATGAATTGACATTAGCACAAAAGCAAATAGTTCTTATAGCAAGGGCTATAGCTGAAAAATGTAAATTTTTAATATTAGATGAACCTACAGCACCTCTAAGTGAAAAAGAGACAAAGGAACTCTTTGATATAGTCAGAGAGCTATCAAAAAAAGATAATGTAGGAATAATCTTTATTTCTCATAGATTAAATGAATTATTTGAAATATGCGAAACAATAACTGTGATGAGGGATGGGAAAATTGTAGATGAAAAGATTATAGATGGAGAGTTGACTACTAAAAAAATAGTTGAACTAATGTTAGGAGAAAAAACAGAAGAACAATATACTAGAAAAGAATTAAAAATAGGAGAAGAAATATTAAGAATTGAACAGTTATGTGAAAAAAGAAATAAAATAAAAAATATTAATCTTAATGTGAAAAAAGGAGAAATAGTAGGAATTTCTGGACTTGTAGGAGCCGGGAAAACAGAACTTTGCAAAACGATTTTTGGAGAATTTAGAAGCAAAAGTGGAAAGATTATGTTACATAATATTCCTATTAAGCTAAGCACTCCCCATTCAGCAGTTAAAAATGGGATAGTTCTTATTCCTGAGGAAAGAAGAAAGGAAGGAATTTTTGTAGAAAATAGTGTTTGTGAAAATCTCTCAGTTGTTTCTCTTTTTAAATATTGTAACAAATTTGGATTCATAAATAAAAAGGAAGAAAGAGAAAAATCTATTAAAATAATAAAAAATCTAGGAATAAAAGTAGCATCAGAAAATCAAAAGGTAAAATATTTATCAGGAGGAAATCAACAAAAAGTAGCAGTGGGAAAATGGATGATATCAGATGCAGATATATATGTATTTGATGAACCAACAAAAGGAGTAGATGTTGGAGCTAAGAAAGAGATTTTTAAACTAATAGAAAATCTAGCAGAAATAGGGAAAGGTATAATTTATGCTTCCTGTGAATTTAATGAAATTCTATCGATTGCTCATAGGACATATGTAATGTATGATGGAGAAATAGTAAAGGAACTTTTGATTTCTGATACAAATGAAGAAGAATTATTATATTATTCAACAGGAGGGTACTAAATATGGAACAAATTAATTTAAATAAGCGAAAACCATTATCATTAAATTCTTTACTAAATTTTTTGACAAAATGGGGAACAGTTTTGACAATAGTACTATTAATACTATTATTTTCAGTGTTAATGCCATCGACATTTCCCACTGTAAGTAATTTTACAACTATATTAAGAAGCATTTCTATTGTTACAATTATAGCTATAGGGGTAACGATTTCGCTCACTGTAAATGGTTTTGATCTTTCTGTTGGTTCGACTGCTACTTTTGCTGATGCTCTTATAATGACATTGTTCATATGGCATGCAAAGTCTACAGGAATTTCTATAATTGTAACAATATGTATAACGATTGCTATTGCAGCTATAAATTCCTTTTTTATAGTAAAAGTAAAAATTCCTGATATGTTGGTAACATTAGCTACAATGTTTATTTTTCAAGGGGTTGCAATGACATATTCTGGCGGTGGGTCAGTTTCAGAAAATATGGCAAAACTTGATGGAACTCCGACAACAGGGAAAGTTCCAGAATTATTTAGTAAATTTGGACAAGCTCCATGGATTATTATATTAATGCTCATAATAGTTATAATAGTACATATTTTTCTTACGTATACAAAACATGGAAGATATTTGTATTCTGTAGGTGGTAATATGGAAGCTGCAAAATTGTCTGGAATACCTGTGAATAAATATAGAACTTTTGCATATTTTTTATCCACTTTTTTTGCAACTTTAGGTGGAATATTACTAGCTTCAAGGGTTGGTTCAGCACAAATTAATGCAGGAGCTGGATATCTTATGCCTTCAGTTGCTGCAGCATATATTGGATTTTCAGTTGCTGGAGTGGGTAAACCAAATGCGATAGGGACATTAATAGGTGCCCTTCTTGTAGGTGTACTCGAAAACGGACTAATAATGTTGTCAGTTCCTTATTATTCACTTGATATTGTAAAAGGGGCTGTATTGATAGTAGCATTAGCCAGTACATATTTTAGAAGTAAAGAATGATAAAATAACAGGAGGAATTGATATGGTAAAAACTGGAAAATTTGAAAAATATTTTTTAATGACATCGGAAGATATAAAAGAATATGCCAGAGAAAAGCTTGATATTTTTGATGAAAATTCTGAATTGGAATCAAAAGAAATAGGAGATGGAAATTTGAATTATGTTTATAGAGTTGTGGAGCCGAAAACTGGAAAATCAGTTATTATAAAGCAGGCCGGAACAGAAGCTAGAATTTCCAGCGAAATAAAACTTTCAGTTGATAGAACTAGAATAGAATCAGAAGTTCTTATGCTTCAGAATGAGTTAGCTCCAGGGTTTGTTCCTAAAGTATATAAATATGATAATATAATGAGTGCCTGTTCAATGGAGGATTTATCAGACCATACAATAATGAGAACAGCATTACTAGAACATAAGATATTTCCATTATTTGCAGAGCATATTTCAACCTTTATGGTAAGAACTCTTCTACTTACTACAGATGTCTGTATGGATCATAAAGAAAAGAAAGTAAATGTACAAAGATATATAAATCCTGAATTATGTGAAATAACAGAAGAACTTGTATATACAGAGCCCTATAATAATCTTATGAAGAGAAATAACATATTTACTGAAAATAATGAATTTGTTCAAAGAGAACTTTATAATGATCAAAAACTTCATTTAGAAGTAGCAAAATGTAAATTTGATTTTATGAATAATGCTCAATCTCTTATCCATGGAGATCTACATACAGGTTCAATTTTTATAACTGAAACATCAACTAAAGTTATAGATCCTGAATTCGCTTTTTATGGTCCTATGGGGTATGATATAGGGAATATTGTTGCTAATTTATATTTTGCATGGAATAACGGAAACTCAACTATCGAATGTGAGGAAAAAAAGAAAAAATTTACAGATTGGATAGAAAATACAGTATTTGAAACAATTAATTTATTTATAGAAAAGTATAATAGGTTATTTGCTCTTGAAGTAAAAGATGAAATGGCAAAAACAGAAGGCTTTAAGGAATGGTATCTGAATACAATATTAAAGGATACTGCAGCAGTTGCAGGGTTTGAACTAATAAGAAGAACAGTAGGATTAGCCAATGTAAAAGATATAACTACTATTGAAGACAAAGAGAAACGTAAAAAAGCAGAAAAAATATGTATTCTGTTAGGAAAAGAATTTATCATGAATAGAGAAAATTATAAAAATGCGAAAAATTTTACTGATGCACTTAAGAAAGTATTGGAAAATAAAAAAATAGAAGAATAAAGCAGCAAAAATCTTAATTATTTAGGAGGAATGTTATGGATAAAAAAAATATTATGTTATATGAAACAGTAACTATTAATGATGAAAATACTCATTTAGTAATAATAGACCAAACAAAACTTCCCAATGAAACAAAAATTCTTCATTTAAATTCGCAGAAGGAAATATGGGAGGCGATTTATAAGCTAAAAGTAAGAGGTGCACCGGCTATAGGTGTTGCAGCAGCAATAGGAGCCTATTTGGCAGCAAAGGAAATAAATACTAATTCCTATGAAGAATTTTACAAAGAATTTAAAGAAGCGACTGATTATTTAAATTCATCAAGACCTACTGCAGTTAATCTATCGTGGGCTCTTGAAAGAATGAAAAAAGTAGTTCAAGAAAGTAAAGATAAAAGCATAGAAGAAATAAAGAAAAAATTATTAGAAGAAGCAAAAGAAATAAAGGAAGAAGATGTAAGAGTATGCAGAAGCATAGGAGAATATGGACTTACACTGATAAAACCTAATATGGGAATACTTACCCATTGTAATGCGGGTCAGTTGGCTACAGCTAAATATGGAACTGCACTTTCTCCCATTTATTTAGGAAATGAGAAAGGATATAACCTAAGGGTATTTGCGGATGAAACAAGACCATTATTACAAGGAGCTAGACTTACAGCTTATGAACTTCAATCTTCTGGAGTAGATGTAACTCTTATATGTGATAATATGGCAAGTATAGTTATGAAAAATGGTTGGATTGATGCTATATTTGTGGGTTGTGATCGGGTTGCAGCAAATGGAGATGCAGCGAATAAAATAGGAACTTCAGGAGTTGCAGCAATAGCAAAATACTACAATATACCTTTTTATATTTGTGCTCCGACTTCTACAATAGATATGAATTGCCCTACGGGAAATCAAATTCATATCGAAGAGAGACCAGGAGAAGAAATTACAGAAATGTGGTATGAAAAGAGAATGGGTCCGAAAGGGATAAAGACATATAATCCAGCATTTGATGTAACAGACAATGAACTTATAACAGCAATAATAACAGAATATGGAATTGCACGGCCACCTTATTCAAAGTCAATAAAAGAGATATTCTTAAAGAAAAATAAAAGTTAAAATTTTCTAGTAAGGATGTGTGTGCAAATGGACAAAAAAAAGGAACTAAAAATTCTTGCAGTTGCTGATCCAGCAGTAGAAGTATATGTGAATAATGAATATAAAATACTTGAGAATTATATAAATAAGAGTATTCAAATAAAATTTGATATCATATCATGGGAAAAATATATTCTAGAAATGGAAAAAGCACTTAAAGGAGAAAAGAAATATGATATCATTATGGTAGCGGGACATTTATGGTTGTATGACCTTGTAAAAAAAGGATATTTAGAGAAACTTAATTATGAAAAGGAGGATATTCTTGATAGTATCTTTGAAGAAATGAAATTACAAAATACGATATATCTTTCTCCTTCTTTCTGTGATGGTCATATGATAGTATATAGAAAAGAAGCATTAAAAAGAATTGGGAAAAAGATGGAAGATGTTATTACAATAGATGAATTTATAGGTACAGCATTAGAGCTTAAAAAAAGTGGGATAAAATATCCTGTCGCATTAAAGGCACACGAATCTGAAATATTTACTGATATCCTTCCTTATTTAAGAAGCTTAGGAAAAGATATTTATATATTGGATGAAAAAAAAGAAATTAAATGTAATATATCTCAGATGTCAGAGGAAATAAGAAAATATTTGAAAATGAAAAGACTGTCTCCAAAAAACACAGAAAAATTTGGTAATGATGAAATTAGAAGAGCAATTGTCAATAAAGAAGTAGCTATGGTTGTTACATGGTCAGGACAGCTAGGACTACTATTAAAAGAAGAGGAAAATATAGAAAACTTGGGCTTTTCAACTTTAGATACTTCATGGAATGTGACATGGTCTTTTGGAATTCTTAAAACTAGTGAAAATAAGAGGGAAAGTGCAGACTTTTTAAAATACTTAAGATCAGAAGAAGTGGATGCAATAGTAGGAGAGTATTGTGGTGCCCCTATAAGAAAAAAAAATTATTTAAAGGGAATGAAAAAGTTTATTTGGTACAAAATACAGATGGATATGATAGAAAAATATTCTTGTCCATTACCTAAGGAAAATTTAATACAAGAAAAAAATAACATATTGTACAAAAAAATTTATGAGATATTTTCTACTGAAAAAAATATAGAAGAAATTTTAAAAGAAACAGAAAAAATAATAAACAAACTAAAAAGATAATATGATTTAAAGAGATGCTTTTTCATAAGGCATCTTTATTTTATTAAAATAACAAAAAAACTTCAACATATGCTATAATATATATATTAATGAAGAAAACAACCAATTCTTTAATGATAAAAAAATTTGAAATGAAGAAAGGGGTAGTAATGAAGAAAAAAATATTTATATTATTAGCAGTTTTTTTTACCGGAATTTATGCAAAGGCAGAAATAATATGTTTAATACCCAAGGAGCTTTATAGGGATAAGAATGCAAGACTAGTATATGAAGATACAGAAAAGCACATGGGAGAGGAAATACCGGACCATATAAATTTAGAAATAGTGAGAAAATTATTTGAAAAAAGAATAGTGGCATTTAGTCTTAAATGTAAATTTGAAGGAGAAATATATAACTATATTATGGCTTCAGATTATGGTATTGATTATTTGACTAAAAATAAATTGAAGGAGGGAGATGAAGATTATTTCCACTTATTTTTACCCACAAACAAAGCTTTTGTATTTCAGGACATGATATTTATAGGTGATCTTATGGACAATTCAGTTGGATTGACAGATGAGTTATTACTGATTTTTTACCAGATAAATGTGGAATATCTTCAAAAAGTTGAAGAGGAGTTGATAGAAAAAGGGTTTAAGCCTGTATATTAAAAATAATGGATTTTTTAGAAATCAACATTAATATTAGGTCTCTAATGTTCTTTTAATGGAAGGTATGATATGATGAATTTAAAATTATAAAAAGGAGAGGATGCGATGAAAAAAAATTCAATAAGACAGATAATAAAGGTATTATTTAGCCTTGTTTTCATCCTAATATATGTTTCCTGTGGCAATTTTTCAGGAAATGGTAATGGACAAAATGAAGAACCTCTAATTCCTGTAGAAGAAGTGGAATATAAGGGAAAGCTTTATAATGTTTCTCCTAATCAGGAACCGTCTGTGGATAATGCAGGACCGTTGAAAATTGCAATTGCCAGTAAGAATCCTTTCAAGGGTCTATTAAATGAGGCTTTTGCAAGAGAACAAGCTGATCGTGATATTATGAGTCTCATTGGATCAAACATACTAGGAATAAATGAAAACTATGAGTTTACTGATGGAGGAGCAGTAGGGGAACTTGAGTTAATATCAGGGAAACATCCAAAGGTAATAATGAAGATAAAAGAAGGAATAAAATGGAGTGATGGACATCCTTTTACTATAGATGATGTGATTTTTACTTATGAAACAATACTTCATAAAGATTTTAACGGAAATAAGAGTGCCTATTATGGGGCAAGGGCTCTTGGTAATATAGTGGGGGCTGATGAATACTGGGAAGGAAAAACTAAAACAGTAAAAGGAATAAAGAAAAAGAATGCTAGAACAGTGGAGATATCTTTAAAAAAGATACCTGCTGGAATATATAACACTGTGAATCCCTCAATTTTAAGGTTTGCACTTCCTAAACACTACTTAAAGGATGTACCTTTAAAGGATATGGTTAATTCTGAAAAGATAAGAAAAAATATAGTTACATTGGGACCTTATGTCCCTACTGAAGTGATACCAGGTGGGGGAATAGTTGCAAGGGCAAATGAACATTATATGCATGGGAAACCTAAAATAGAAAAGATAACTATTGATGTTGTACTTCCCAAAACTGCCTATGACGGAATGAAAAACGGACTTTATGATATAGCAATAGGTCTAGGGACAAGGGGACAAAGTTTGGAAAATAGAAAATGGAAGAATATCTATATATTGGGAAATATGGCTCCATCCTTCTATGATTTGGTTTTCAATTTTGGATACTGGGATAACACCAAAAAAGAAAATATAATGTTACCCAATTCAAAAATGGGAGATAAGCGGTTAAGACAGGCACTCGCTTATGCACTTGATATTGAAAAGAGATTAAACGATACAAAGGCAAAAAGGGTATATGCATATAATTATGAACCTGCAAATACTCTAATTCCACCAATAGTAAAAAGATATCATAATAATACCATTCAAGGATACAAATATAATCCTGAAAAGGCAAAAAGTCTTCTTGATGAGGCAGGATATAAGGATATAAATGGAGATGGAATAAGAGAGGATAAAAATGGCCAGCCTTTTGAAATAAAAATGTCATACGTAGAAAATAGGGATATTTTTACTGATAGGCCAATAGATCCAAAAGACTTGATAATAGGACATTTTGTGGAAATGTGGCGTAAGGTGGGGATTAAAACTACGTTGGTAGCGATACCAGAAAAAGAATATAATGACAATGTGAATTCCAATAACAAGGAGATAGATATATTTACTTCATCTTTTACACTTGGAATAAGTGGGGATTTTAACCCTCATTTCTTCTATGGAAAAGGTTCATCTTACAATACCTCAAGATATGTTTCCGAAGAAATGGAAAAACTTCTTGAAAATACAGTGAGTGAAAGGTCACAAAAGGATCTTGGATATAAGATACAGGCATATAAGGAATGGCAGAAATATTATATGGAGGAGCTTCCTACGATACCTATTTATTATTATCAGGAAGTGATTCTTGTAAATAAGAGAGTTAAAAACTTCTATATATTTTCAGATATGAAGAGAAATTCTTTATACTTGACAGAACTAACAGCAACACAGCCCTATAAATAGAGCTGTGTTAAAAAATAATATTGTTAATTGCATAAAATTTTACTTTTGTGTAGTAAAATAGAATAAGACTTCTCAAAAAATGATACTAAATACAGTTTTAATTTTGTCTCTGAAAAACCTGTCTATATTTAAGACAGGTTTTTTTTGTTGTTTTCATATTTTTCCTTGCTTATGGAAGATTTCATCTTTTCATTATCCTCTCTAAGAGTTTTACGAATTTGATAAAAATTTGCAGGAGGAGAGTAATTTGAAATAATTTTTTTATTTTCATTAAAAATATCTATCGCCTTTTGATATTCCCCAAGTTTCCGATAATTATCTATTATTAAAACATAGAGTTCTCTCATAGGTTCTTCTCTTTCCTTCAAAATGGAAAATTTAGGGTATTTATTAGTATCAAGATTTTTGTAGGCTTCTATTGCCTTTTCTGCATACTCTATAATTTTATTGTGGTTAGATTTACTTTCTGTTAAACTTAATGCCTGGTATCCTAGAGGATAGTCAGGAAAATCTTTTATTAGCCGTATAGCTGTCTCTCTATATTTATCTATATTATCACCTTCATCTTTTAAAGAATACAGGAACAAAAGAAAATCATAGTCCTTGTGACTTTTCTTATCAGAAGCAATTTTTTCTTCAGTTTCTTTAATGAGAAGATTTCGTTCGTTACCATTTATAGGAGTACGGGAAAGTTCAGTTACAGTTTTGTCAATTCCCTTATACTTGTAGTCCTCTATAAAAAAAATATTTTTAAATTCAGGATTTTCCTCTTCCATTTTCCATTTTTTGTAAATATTGTCGTATTCTAATTTTACATTTACAGTATTTTCAATATATTTAAAATTTCCTGAGCCAATTTTCTCCTTTAAAAAATGTGAAACCGATTCCTGAATAAGCTGAAGTTTCCTATAGTCACTTTTACCGGAGGCAATACGAGGAAGTTCTGATGAAAGTTCAAATTCTGTAATTAATTTCTTCAAATCGGGAGCCTTTATAGTAACATTCATTATTGCTGTTTCCTTTTTTAAATTACGAAATTCATTTTCAATGTTTTCTGTATGGAAGTCGATACTGTTTATAGTATAGGTTGTTTTACTAAAGATTTCATCTGAAATTCCCCATGTTACTGAAAGTACATAATGGTGTTCCTTTATTATTGCCTCAATATTTTTTTCAGAGGCAGCCAGCATATATTTTTTAAAGGCATCTTCAACTTCTTTTTTCTCTTTTTCTTTGGAGCTTCCATTACAAGTTAGAAGTAGCATAATAATTCCGACAAAGAAAAAAATATATTTTTTCATTATATCACCAACCTTTATATTATTATAATATTTTTTATTTATAATAATAGCATTTTAATATTAAAAGAGAATTAGAAAAAATAGCAAAATTTTTATCCTGATATTCTTACAAATAATCATCTCTAATGGTATTTTAATATAAATCTGTTAATATATACGTGGAAATACCCACTTAAGACAGGAGGTACATTAATGAAAGTTTCGAATGAGAGGAAGGAAATTGTTCTAGGAAAAAGAGGGGAGATTTCTTCTCCTTATAAAAAGATAATTTTGGGGATATTTCAAGAACTTCTTGTAATTATAGGAATACTTTTACTATTAGCTATAAAAAAATTTCTAGCTATAAGGGAGTATATAAACCGTGTATCTAAAATAATTCAAGGATATAATGTATCGGCAACTGGGATTACGGTGTTAGTTTATATGTTGTTTAATATAATGTTAATTATAATGATGACGGTTATTCTTATACATCTTATACAGTCATATTATACAAAAACAAATTTAAATAAAAATATAAATATGATAGTAATTACACTGGTGGGAATATTGATATGTATCACTTCATTTGCTGATCTTTCATATATAACAGGACTGGAACGAATGGGAGTCAAGCCAGGTCTTGTTGACAGTATAAGATACTTTCTTCTTATGAGAATACCGGTAGCTGTTATGAATACATCTACATTACTTATATTATCTGTAATGATTTTGTGTGCAGTAAGACAATATAGTAAAGTGACAAATAAGGGAAGAAAGTTTTCTGTTATTTTTTCAATATTGTCTGGAATAACAGGATATATTTTTATATTCCTCATGATGGTTGCCCTTGAAATATACTTGTTAGATGAAATTCGAGGAAATGCTACAGAATTTTTAGCGACATTTAAGGCACTCTTTTTCAAAGGAGGAGAAAATTTGGGAATACCTATAATTCACCAAATTATAATGGCAATATCTACAATAGGATTAACGGGAATTTTCATTATAATCAGGATGATGAAAGAGGAGGAGGAAGTTGAATTTTAATTTTGTTATCAAAAGGATAAAAATTTTAGAACATATTGATTTTAAAAAATAATTAAAATAAATGGAGGAAATTGAAAATGAAAAGAACTATTGTTTTAGAGAAGGATAGCAATGAAAAATTAGTAAAAGAGGGGTTTTCTTGGACAACATTCTTTTTTGGATTTTTTGTCCCATTGTTTAGAAGAGACTGGCTGCATGCTGGGATATTTGCAGGAATTGTCTTTGTGGTGAGTATTGTTATCGGTAATATATTATCAATTATTGAAGATGAGATACTGCGGGGGACAATCCGAATTATAATATCTATAATTTTGGCGACAGCTTTTGGTAAAGTGTATAATGGACTTTACATAAAGAAACTTTTAAAAGAGGGTTGGAAAATAAAATCAGATGAAAATGAAAAGAAAGAGGAAATTGAAATAGAAGTGGAAGAAATTTAAAATAAAGGAGTGTTCAGTATGAGGATACTGGTGGTAGAAGACGAAAAAAACCTAAATAACCTAATAACAGAAAAACTGAGTGATATTCATTACGGGGTGGATAGCTGCTTTGATGGAGAGGAAGCCATTGATTATATATCCATGGTTGACTATGATGTCATTATTCTGGATGTTATGTTACCTAAAATAGACGGATTTGATGTCTTAAAAAAGATAAGGAAGGAAAATAACAAAACTCCTGTAATACTTCTGACTGCAAAAAGCAATATAGAAGATAGGGTAAAGGGACTGGACTACGGAGCAGATGATTATCTTGTAAAACCCTTTGCCTTTGATGAACTACTTGCAAGAATAAGGGTTATGCTTAGACATTCATCTGAGAATGTAACAAATGTATTTACAGTTGGAGATCTTACAGTGGATTGCGATACTAGGAAGGTAAAAAGAGGAGATGACCAGATAAAGCTGTCTGCAAGGGAATTTGCCCTATTGGAATATATGATAAGAAATAAGGGTAAGGTACTTACAAGGGATAAGATAGAAGAGCATATATGGAATTATGACTACGAAGGAGGTACAAATGTGATTGACGTCTACATAAGATATTTAAGAAAAAAAATTGATGACGGTCGTTCTCTTAAACTGTTGCACACTATAAGGGGAGTAGGATATGTGCTGAGGGAAGAAGAAAATGAATAAAGTGTCTATTAAGACCAGGATAACCTTCTGGTATATAAGTCTTATGATTATATTGATTGTATTCTTTCTAGGGGTTATTTTCTACATAAGTGAAAACCTCATTATAAATTCTGAACATAATAATTTAAAAAATACGGTTAATACAGCTTTTGAAAAAATTGTAATGAATAATGGGGAACTGGAGATAGACAGGGACATGGACATATTATTAAATAATGTCTACTTATCGGTTTTTGATGAAGACAAGGAGTTTGTCTATGGAAATGTTCCTTCAAATTTTAGCCTTGAAAGGGTTCTTTCCTCAAAGGGGGGAGAAAATATGGAAGAAATGATGTATGGCCAGTTTTCAGATAACGGAAAGGTAAAAATAATAAAATCGAGGAATAATAAATGGTATCTTTATGATAGCAAAAAAAATTATGGAGAATATGGAGATATATGGATTAGGGGGATAATGCCTGCTTCGGAGGCAGAAAAAGCAATAGAACTTATAGTTCTTATTTCCCTTACGGCATTTCCGATAATAATATTTTTCATTGCCCTTATAGGATATGTAGTAACAAGGAATGCCTTTAAGCCCATAGAAAAAATAAGATTAGCAGCAGAAAAAATTAATGAGGGGGATGATTTGTCTGAAAGGATAAATATGCAGGAAGGCTATGATGAAATATATACTCTTGCAGAAACCTTCGATACTATGTTTGATAGGCTACAGAAATCCTTTGAAAGGGAAGTGCAGTTTACTTCTGATGTCTCCCATGAACTAAGAACACCGATTTCAGTAATAATATCTCAGAGTGAGCACGGACTTGAGCATATAAAATCTATAGAAAGAACCGAAAAAAGCTTTAAAATAATACTGGAGGAATCTAGAAAAATGTCAAAGTTGATTTCTCAGCTTCTAACATTGTCAAGGATGGACAGAGGTCATCAGAAAATGAATGTAGAAGAAGTGAATATAAGTGAACTTGTTCAAGTGGTGATAGAAAATCAGGAGGGGGAGGCAAATAATAAAGGGATAACTATTATATCGGAAATAGAAAGGGATATATATATAGAAGGGGACGAGCTTATGCTTATGAGACTATTCATAAACCTTATTTCAAATGCCATAGCTTATAATAAGGAGGGGGGACATGTAAAGGTGGAAATAAAAAAGAATAAGGATAAGATAATAGGAAAAGTTTCAGATAATGGAATAGGAATTTCCCAAGAAAATATAGAGAAAATATGGACAAGGTTTTATCAGGTGGATCCATCTAGAACTTCTGACAGCAGTGGTCTCGGATTAGCTATGGTAAAGTGGATTATAGCGGCACATGAGGGGGCTATTTCTGTTGTGAGCCGACTTGGGGAAGGAACATTATTTACCCTTGAACTTCCATACAGTTCCAATAAGAAAGACAAAAAAAGAAACTGAAGAATTTTTGGTGGGTTCATGTTAAACAAGGGGTTATACTTTAAATTTTCAATATTCAAAATAGGAGGAAACACTATGAAAAGAAAATTATTTATAATATCATTACTTTTTTTAATATTTTCTTGTGGCAATGCTGTCAATGAAAAGGAAAAGGATAATTTACTAAAAGGTACAGTGGAAAATGAGAAAGTGGATAAGGATAAGGAAACTGTTAAAAAGGAAGAAGAAAAATCAATAAAAGGAAAGAGGATGGGAGATAAGGAAACAGGCTATATAACTCTTGCCGACAATTGGGAAGTTGTGCATAGACAGGAAGGGGAAATAGAAGTAATAGTTTTTTCCAATCGTGATAGAGATACTGAATATATTACCCTTATGAAAAATACGACTAATGTACATGACTATAATTCTGCATCTTTGGCTGCATATGAAAAAATGACTCGAAATGAAGAAGAGGCTAAGTATGTAAAGGAACCTAAAAAAATTACATTTCATGGAAGGGAAGCAGTGCAGTTGATGGTGGAAACTCCTAAAGAAACTGTAATCAAAAATTATATAGAACATAATGGAAAGGTATATATACTTGAAGTGGCAGGACCTCAGGACAATATTATGAATTTACACGATATAATAGATAAGACATGGGATCCTGATAGATAATCTTTAGAAAAAATTCAATAAAAGGCAGACAATAATGATTTTCTAATATTTATGTGCTATCATTCTAATTGTAAAGGAATTGATTTATAAAATTCTACTATCTTTAGTTTCAAGGAAAGGAATAATAATATTAGATATGAAAAATAAATCTTTTGGAAAATCACTGTTAAATATTGGGAATATCTTCTACAAGAAATTAAGGGTAAGAGGATTTGTCATGACGATACTGTTAATGTCTGTTTTTCTAGGGATAAATAAAAATATAAATGCATCAGGTACAAGGAAACCCATAAAAATTTCAGATGTAAAGATAACAATAGAAAAAGCAAAGCAGACCGCCTTTGGGCATTCAAAGGTAGCACCCAAAAATGCAAGAATTACGAAAATAAAGCTTGAAAAGGATAATAAAAGGTTTGTATACAGGATAGAATTTTTTACTGAAAAAGAAAAATATAGATATAATATTGATTCAGAGACAGGTAAGATTCTTAGCCATAGCAAAAACAAAAGAGAAATAGCAAAGAATAAAGATACAATAGATGACTTTAACGTAACACCGGTTAAAAAGACTGAAGGGGAAGGCAAGCTGGAAAATACAGCAAAATACATAACTGAGGAACGACTGATAGAAATAGTTACAAAAAGAATAACAGGTTCCGAGAAAAAGGATGTTATTTGGATTACTCAGCAGGAATCTGAAGGAAAAATAATATATCGTGGAAAAATGATATATAATAATACCTCCTACTACTTTGAAGTGGATGCCTTGACAGAAGAGATATTACATTGGGAAGTAAATGAAAATTAAATAAGGATGTGGTTAGAATGAAGAAGTATTTTAATGTTTTAATAGTAGGAATGCTACTGATGCCTGGAATAATGGTTTTATCAATGACAGGAAAAAATGAAAAAATTTCCCAACCTACCAAAAAAGGTGAAAAAATGGAGCTTGTATTTATTTTGGATAGAAGTGGCTCCATGGGAGGACTGGAGTCGGACACCATAGGAGGATATAATTCTGTACTGGAAAAACAAAGAAAGGAGGAAAAGGGAGATGTAAATGTTACCACTGTCCTCTTTGATGACAAATATGAGCTTCTTCATAATAGGGTTTCCTTAAAAGAAATTAAGCCGATAACAGAAAAGGAGTACTATGTGAGGGGAACTACGGCTTTACTGGATGCTATTGGAAAAACAATATCCCAAGTAAAGGCGGAACAATTAAGGCTAACTGGAAAGGAAAAATCCACAAAGGTTTTATTTGTAATTATTACTGATGGAATGGAAAATGCCAGTAAGGAATATACTGTAGCATCAGTAAAAAAATTAATAGAAGATCAGAAGGAAAAGGAAAAATGGGAATTCTTATTTTTAGGAGCAAATATAGATGCCATCAGTACTGCCAAAAGTTTTGGGATAGATAGTACAAGAGCTGTCCAGTATAAATCAGATAGTATAGGAACTCAGAAAAACTATGAAGTTTTAAATGAAGCTATTATGAATATACGTGGAGGGGTACAACTTGATGAAAGCTGGAAAAAAGAGATAGAGGAAGATGTTAAAAATAGAGGTAAATAGATTTGAAAGGACTACCTTGGAAAGTCAGGGTAGTCTTTTTATATTATGAAAATCCAGAAAATAATAAGAGAAATTAAGAAATAATTTTACAAAAATCAATTGTCTTATCAATTTATTTCTGATATAATTTCGTTGGAAATACCTTTACAATATTCAATATAAATATTAAAAGCATTAATTTTATAATATAGAATGGAGTGATGGAAAAATGGGAAGCAATGCGGTATTGCAAAATATTGACTTTAGACAAATGACTTTTATGTTTTTTGGCGGATTAGGTCTATTTCTCTTCTGTATAAAATATATGGGAGACGGACTTCAAATAGTGGCCGGAGACAGGCTGAAGTACATTTTGGATAAATATACTACTTCTCCCTTTCTAGGAGTACTTGTAGGAATATTTGTTACGGCACTTATTCAGTCAAGTTCTGGAACTTCTGTTATAACAATAGGTCTTGTGGGTGCAGGACTTCTCACTTTAAGGCAGGCAATCGGTATAATAATGGGGGCAAATATCGGTACGACAATTACAACTTTTATTATAGGGTTTAACATTTCTGAATATGCACTCCCTATTCTCTTTCTAGGAGCCATGTGCCTATTCTTCACAAAAATTGAAAAAATAAATAATATAGGGAGAATATTATTCGGATTTGGAGGAATTTTCTTTTCACTTACCCTTATGTCTGATGCTATGGCACCTTTAAAATATCTCTCTGAATTTAAGGAACTTACTATAAGACTAAGTAGAAATCCCTTCCTTGGAGTGTTTATAGGAACGGCAATTACTGTACTTGTACAAGCATCAAGTGCCACAATAAGTGTCCTTCAAAATATATATCAGGAAGGACTCATAACATTAAGAGCAGCTCTTCCGGTTCTTTTTGGGGATAATATAGGTACTACTATTACAGCAATAATAGCGGTAATAGGCTCAAATACCTCAGCAAAGAGGCTGGCAGCTTCGCACGTCATATTCAATATAATGGGAACAGTGATATTCCTTATATTTCTTACTCCATTTACAATGTTTATACAAAAGGCTCAAAATATTTTTCATCTAAATCCCAAAATGACTATAGCCTTTGCACATGGAACCTTTAATACAATGACCACAATACTTCTTTTTCCCTTTATCGGTGTTCTGAAATATTTAGTAATCAGGCTAATTAAGGATAAAAAGGAAAATGTGTCGGAGGTGTATAAAACAAGTCTGGATCCCGCTCTTTTGAATGCTCCTGCAATAGCATTAGGGCAGGTAAAGCAGGAACTTATAATAATGACTGAAATGGCACTTGAAAATTTTAATACTTCCATAGAATATTTCCAGGACAAAAATGAAAGAAAGGCTGAAAAGGTGGAAAAGACAGAAGAAAAAATAAATATTATAAATCAGGATGTTACAAAATATTTGGCAACCCTGTCAAAGGATGAACTAGGAGAAAAGGAAGGGGAGGACATAACCACTTATCTTGATATATGTAGGGATATAGAGCGTATAGGAGATCATGCACATGGCATTGTACGTGATGTGAAATATGTCATAGATAAAAATTTGGAATATTCGAGTACAGTGTATGAAGAAATAAGTGAATTAAGGGCATTGGTATCATATATGATAGAAAAATCACTGGAATCCTTTAAAACTTCCAATGTAGAAAATGCAGTGGAAGTCATTGACCTTCATAATATGGAAAGGGAAAAGGAGAAAAAAATGAGGAAGAACCATCTTAATAGATTGGCAAACCAATCCTGTGAAATAAAAGCGGGTCTGACATATGTAGATCTTTTATTCCATTTTACAAGGACATCAGATCATGCACGTAATATAGCGGAAAAAGTTCTAGAAAATAAGGTATCCTAAAAAATTAGGATACCTTAAATTATTTATAAACATTTTAAAAGCTAGGCTGTTTTAAAATGAAAAAATATATAAAAATAAAAAAATATGCCAAATAAATAATTTGACTTGACTTTCACGAAAATAGTGTTATAAATAATAATAATAAGAAAAACTGTTTGAGGTGAAGAAATGTCAGAATTAAAATATTTGGAACTACTGTCTAGAAGTTTTAGAAATATAGCAGAAACTTCCACTGAAATTATTAATTTACAGGCAATACTGAATTTACCCAAAGGAACGGAGCATTTTCTTTCAGATATACATGGGGAGTATGAAGCTTTTACACATGTATTGAGAAATGGATCAGGAAGCATCAGAGAAAAAATTGAAAAAATCTTTAAGGACAGGCTGACGGAACAGGAAAAAAAGGAACTGGCTACAATTATTTACTATCCCGATTCCAGATATGACCTTGAAGAGGAAAAAAACAAAAATATGGATAAATGGGCGAAAAAAATAATTTGTCGTCTTATTGAAGTCTGTAAAGTGGCTTCCAGAAAATATACGAGGTCTAAAGTAAGAAAGGCCATGCCGCCAGATTTTGAATATATCATACATGAACTTCTCTATGAACACGAAGAGGATAAGAAGGATTACATAGACACCATAATTGACACGATTATTTCCATAAAATGTTCAAGAGATTTTATAAGGGCGGTAAGTGAGCTGATACGTAGGCTTACAATAGACAGGCTACATGTAGTAGGGGATATCTATGACAGAGGACCATCCCCGCATCTTATAATGGACTGTCTGCTAGATTATCACAATGTGGATATTCAGTGGGGAAATCATGATCTTCTCTGGATTGGAGCAGGTGCTGGGAATAAAGCATGTATTGCCAATGTAATAAGAATATGTTCAAGATATAATAACAATGATATTTTGGAGGAAGCTTACGGGATAAATCTTCTTCCCCTTGCCACCTTTGCAATGAAATATTATGGAAATGATCCTTGTCTTAACTTTAGATGCAAGGAGGGGATAGATGATGATTTAACTGCCCAGATTCATAAGGCTATTTCCATAATCCAATTTAAGGTGGAAGGACTTCTTTCCGAAAGAAATCCCCAGTTTGAGATGTCAAACAGAGAGATTCTTAAAAATATCGAGTATAGTAGAGGAACTGTATCAATAAATGAAGAAGAATACAAGCTTAATGACAGGAATTTCCCCACAGTTGATCCGAAGGATCCACTAAGGCTTACAGAGGAGGAAGAGGAGATAATCAATAAATTGAAGGATTCATTTATGAATAGTGAAAAACTTCAGAAACATCTGCGGTTTATGTTGAATAAAGGCTCTATATACCTAAACTGTAACTCAAATCTCCTTTATCATGGATGTATTCCCCTTGATGAGGACGGAAAATTGGTGGAAACTAATATTGACGGGATAAAATACAAGGGAAAGTCATATTTTGACAAGATAGAAAGCATAGTGAGGGAAAGTTTCTTTTATAGGGAAAATTATGAAAAAGATAAGCGTAATAGAGATTTCCTATGGTATTTATGGTGCGGTAAAAATTCTCCATTATTTGGAAAAGACGTAATGAGAACCTTTGAAAGATATTTTATTGATGATAAGAAAATACATAAAGAAAACAAGAATCCTTACTATAAATTTATAAATGACAGAAAAACATGTGAAATGATACTGGAGGAATTTAACTTAAATCCTTCCATCTCCCATATTATTAATGGACACGTGCCGGTAAAGGTAAAGGAAGGGGAATCTCCGGTAAAGGCAGAGGAAAAACTTTTTATGATAGATGGAGGATTTTCAAAGGCATATCATAAAACAACAGGGATAGCAGGATACACCTTGATTTATAATTCTATGGGTATAAAAATAATATCACTTGCCCCTTTTGAATCTCAGGAAAAGGCAATAATGGAAGGAGCAGATATACTCTCTTCTACTGTTGTGTATAGAGAAAATAAGGGGAAAATAAGAGTAAAGGATACCGATATAGGAAAGGAGCTTCAAAATCAAATTAATGATTTGAAGAAACTTCTTATAGCCTATAGGACAGGGTTAATAAAACAGAAAGAAATATAGATAAAAAAGTATAAAATATCGGAAGAAGGATAAAAAGAATAAGGCTTAAAATTATTTCTTCCGAAGAAAAGGAGGAGAAGTAGCGAAAAGAAAAAATAAAAACTATATACTGGAATTTTGACACTTGAAAAAAAATATTATTTTTGCTATACTAAAAACGTAATGAATTGAATAATTTTTAACTTATATATTCTTTGAATAGGGCAAAGAGTTTCTACAAGCAACCATAAATTGCTAGCTATAAGGAAAGTAAATAACTGAATGAATTTTCTGATTTATTGCTTATTTTTATAGTGAAATTTTAAATCAGAATTTTTATTTGGAGGAGAAATGGGAGTATTATCACTTATATGGATACAAATACTTGATTTTAGACAAATGATGTTGTCTGATTTGTATTATACGTATAAAGGTACTCACAAAATAAGTATACTCAAAATCTAAGTATAGCCTACTTAGATTTTTTTATAATTTTTTTTAGTGAAGTATACATATTATTATAGGTCAGCTGCAATGGTGATTACTTTATTTGGAATACTATTATAAAGATAAAATGAACATATAAATTGGAGGAGAGAAAAAATGAATTATAGAATCTTTGTGGAAAAAAAGGAAGATTTTAGAGTGGAAGCACATAATCTGCTTAAGGATCTGAAAGAAAATTTAAGCATAAAAACACTTGAAAATCTTAGAATATTAAATATATATGATATATTTAACCTACAGGAAGAGGATATGTTATCTTTAAGGCAGTCCGTCTTTTCAGAAAAAAATGTAGACAATGTTTATAATTCGCTGGAGGAGATATTGTCTTTTGGAAAAAATGGAAATGGCACAAATGAAAGCAATGTTAAAGAAATACTGTTTGCCACTGAATTTTTGCCTGGACAGTATGACCAGAGAGCCGATTCAGCCCTCCAATGTATAAACCTTCTTTCCAGCCAAAGTGAAAGTACAAAGATAAAAAGTGGAAAGTTAATAATTTTGTATGGAGATATATCAGATGAAGAATTAGCTAGGATAAAGAAGTATTATATTAATGAAGTGGAAACTAGAGAAAAGGATTTAAGTATATTGGCAGATAACGAAGAAGCAGAAAATACTGAAAAAGTACCAGTATATGAAGGGTTTACCGAAATGTCCGAAGATCAAATAAAGTCATTGAAATCAGGACTGGAGCTGGCGATGACTGATGAAGATATACTATTTATACAAGAATATTTTAAAAATGAAGAAAAGAGAAATCCAACTGAGACAGAAATAAAGGTGCTAGACACATATTGGTCTGACCATTGCCGGCACACCACTTTTGAAACGGTCATAAATAATGTAACGGTTAAAAATGAAGAATATAAGGAAATAATTGAAGAAACTATACAGGGATATATGAAGAGCAGGGAATACGTCCATGAAGGAAGATTGGATAAGAAACCGATGACACTTATGGACCTTGCCACTATATTTGGAAAGGAGCAGAGAAAAAAGGGACATCTTCCTGACCTTGAAGTATCTGATGAAATAAATGCGTGTTCAGTATATATAGATGTTCCGATAAATGGAAAAAATGAAAAATGGATACTTCAGTTTAAAAATGAGACTCACAACCATCCAACAGAAATAGAGCCTTTTGGAGGGGCTTCCACATGTATAGGAGGCGCAATAAGAGATCCTTTATCCGGGAGAACATTTGTGTATCAGGGAGTAAGGATAAGCGGATCCGGGGATCCTACAGAAAAAATAGAAGATACTATACCTGGAAAATTACCACAAAAGGTAATTACCCAGAAGGCGGCCCATGGATTTTCTTCTTATGGAAACCAGATAGGAATGGCTACCACTTATGTAAATGAAATATATGATGAAGGATATAAGGCAAAGAGAATGGAACTTGGGCTTGTGGTGGGAGCTGCCCCTGCGGAAAATATAATAAGGGAAAAGCCTGAAAATGGAGATATGGTAATTTTACTTGGGGGAAGAACTGGAAGGGATGGAATAGGAGGTGCAACAGGTTCCTCTAAGGGGCATACTACAGAATCTTCTGAAATGTGCAGTGCTGAAGTCCAAAAGGGGAATGCAGTAGTAGAAAGGAAAATTCAGAGACTATTTAGAAACAGCGAAGTGACAAAACTTATAAAAAAATGTAATGATTTTGGGGCAGGAGGAGTTTCTGTAGCCATAGGGGAGCTTTCAGACGGTCTTGAAATAGATCTTAATAAGGTAAAAGTAAAATATATCGGACTTACAGGGACAGAACTTGCCATTTCCGAATCTCAGGAGAGAATGGCAGTGGTCGTGGATAAAAAAAATCTAGAAAAGTTTATAAGTTACGCTATGGAGGAGAATCTTGAGGCATATCAGGTGGCAGAAGTAAATGATACCAGGAGACTCGTAATGAAATATAATGGTGAGAAAATCGTGGATATTTCAAGGGACTTCCTTAATACAAATGGGGCTAGTCAAAATATTGATGTGGAAATAGGAAAAACTAGCAAGATATCTTTGGAAAGAGAAGTAAAAGGAGAGAGTCTGAAGGAAAAATTTATTAATAATTTGAAGGATTTGAACATATGTTCCCAAAGAGGGCTTATGGAGACCTTTGATTCAACAATAGGAAGTACCACTGTACTTATGCCCTATGGAGGTAAATATCAGCTAACTCCGGCTGATGTATCGGTACAGAAGGTATCAGTGGTGAATGGTGAAACAGATGTGGCTTCTATGGTAGGGTATGGATATAATCCATATATATCTAAACAAAGTACTTTCCATGGGGGAGCCTTTGCTGTAATAGAATCCCTCGTCAAAGTTGTGGCAGCAGGGGGAAATTATAAGAATATAAGGTTTACCTTCCAGGAATATTTTGAAAGGCTGGGAAAAAATCCTGAAAAATGGGGAAAACCTGTGTCGGCATTGCTGGGAACACTTTATGTTCAAAAGGAATTCGGTTTACCTTCAATAGGGGGAAAAGATTCCATGAGTGGTACTTTTAATGAGATGACCGTACCTCCTACATTGGTGTCTTTTGCTGTGAGTGTGGTGGATGCAGAAAATGTAATTTCCGGAGAATTTAAGGAGGAAGGGAATAATGTTTATCTTATACAGACCACTTATGATGAAAATGATTTGCCTGACTTAAAAAAATTGAAGGAAAATTGTGATCTTCTTACAGAAAATATAAAAAGTAAAAATATAATTTCAGCAATGGCAATAAAAAATGGTGGAATTGGAGAAAGTCTTGCAAAAATGAGTTTTGGAAACAAACTGGGAATAAATGTAGAAAGGGAAATGGGGGAAAAAGAGCTTTTCAAGGTGAACTATGGTGGATTTATAGTTGAAAGTAAAGGAATTTTAGAAGGGGAAAATGTAATTTTGTTAGGAAAAATAACAAATGACGGATTGATAAGGATAAATGGAATAGAACTTAAGATAGAGGAACTTATATCCCAATGGGAAGAACCCCTTGAAAAAATATTCCCTACAAGGAAGGAAGTGGAGGAAAGCCATGTATTAACTCACTGTGCTGGAACAAAGTATGTGAAATCCAAATATATAGAAAATGAAAACATAATAAGTGATATTTCCAATATAATAGCAAAACCTAGGGTATTCATACCAGTATTTCCTGGGACGAATTGTGAATATGATTTGGAAAGAGCCTTTAATAGGGAAGGGGCAAAAAGTATAATAGGGGTATTTAATAACCTGACTAGAATCGGAGTGGAGGATTCCATAGACAGATTTGTAAAGGAGATAAATAATTCCCAAATATTAATGCTGCCCGGTGGATTCAGTGCAGGGGATGAACCAGATGGATCTGCAAAGTTTATAGTAGCTGTTTTGAAAAATGAAAGGATAAAAGAGGCTATAAATAGGCTTCTCCAAAGGGATGGACTTATACTTGGCATTTGTAACGGTTTTCAGGCATTGATAAAATCCGGATTATTACCTTATGGAAAAGTAAGGGAGCTAAATAATGATTCTCCTACTTTGACTTTTAATGCGATAGATAAACATATGTCAAAAATGGTTATGACTAAGATTATCTCAAATAATTCCCCATGGCTTTCAGGTATGAAGGAAGAGGAAATACACACTATACCACTTTCCCATGGGGAAGGAAGACTTGTGATAACAGAAGAGGAATATAAGAGACTGTACAAAAATAACCAGATAGCTACAAAGTATGTTGATTTCGATGGGAAACCTAGTATGGATGCACAGTTTAATCCAAACGGATCCTATTATGCGATCGAAGGAATGCTTGCCTATAACGGAAGAATTTTTGGTAAAATGGCACATTCGGAAAGAAGAGGAAAAAATCTTTATAAAAATATTATTGGGAACAAGGACCAGAATATATTTAGAAATGGAGTGAAATTTTTCTTATAATGAAAAATTAAAATTTTAATATCGCTGATAAAAAATAAATTCATTAGTAAAATAGAGAAAAAATTAAAAAGTAGTAACGAAAAAAATCTTATTTATTAGGAATTTAAACTTTTATAAACGATCATACACTAAAGAGTTGAAAGGAGAAATCAAATGAAGGTAGCAATATTTTTTGGAAGTCAGTCAGATACAGATAAAATGAGGGGGGCTGCTACATGCCTTAAGGAATTTGAGATAGAATATGAAGCATACGTATTATCTGCCCATAGGGTACCTGAAAAACTGGAGGAAGTACTTGAAGATGTTCAGAAAAGAGGAACTGAAGTAATAATAGCGGGTGCGGGGCTTGCGGCACATCTTCCTGGGGTAATAGCTTCAAAGACAGTATTACCAGTTGTAGGAGTTCCTTTAAATGGTGCAATAGGGGGTCTTGATGCCCTTTACTCTATAGTTCAGATGCCAAAATCAATTCCTGTAGCAACAGTGGGAATAGATAATTCCTACAATGCGGGAATGTTGGCAGTACAGATTCTGTCAATAAAATATCCTGATTTGAAGGAAAAACTGATAAAATTTAGAAGGAAAATGAAGGAAAAATTTATAAAAGATAATGAAAAGAATATAGAATTCTAAAAGGGAGAGAAACTATGAAAAATTCATTCATTATGATTGATGGAGATATCTTTTTAAATGCTGAAGAGATGAAGGAATGTAAAAAGAAAGGCTATATTAATGATGAAGAGATAATTTGTGACAGGGAATCTTTAAAACCTAATTTAAGAAATAATATAACTGTGAGTGTTCCACCGGAGGGTAATTATTTTTATTATTATTTTAAGCTAAGTGAAAATATGATAACTAGACTTAAAGCAGAAAAAAAATTTCCGAAGGAAAGTCCTGAAATGACTGAAAATGAAAGAAAAGAGGTCAGTAATGAAAAGTTAAAGATGATTGCTGAAGCGATAGGAGTCTATTACTATAATATGACTAAATATTTTCAGGAGCAGATAGCCGGTCTAGATATAGAAAAGTTATATGCAGAATATTCTGAAGAAGGATTAAAGAAAATAGAGCGGATTATACAGATAATAACACTGTTTTATGCCAAAATATATTATAAATATCCACTGATAGAAGAAAGGAGAAGTTCGGAAGAGCTACTGAAAATCATGGAAAGATTTAATATAGATGAGCAGCTTACAGAATTGGAAAAAGTGGTTTCCCTAATAAGGGAAATAGTTTCCTATCAGTTGAAAATAAAGCAGGAAAAGCAGAAGGAAATAGAGGATGAAAGAAGAGAAAAATGGAATAAAATATTTGCAGCAATAGGAATAGTTTTGGCTGTTTTAGAGATAGTACAAGGTTTTTTTCTATAAATTCAGCAAAACAGGTTAATAGTATTAAATAAAATTCAGAGAGGGAGAAAAAAATGGAAAAAAGAGAAAAAATGTATGAAGGAAAGGCAAAATCAGTTTTTAGGACAGATGACGATGATCTTGTAATAATATATTATAAGGATGATGCTACAGCAGGAAATGGGGAAAAGAAAGGAACTATTAAGGATAAAGGGATAATTAATAATAAAATAACAGCAAAATTATTTTCTGTATTGGAAAAAAATGGAGTTAGAACCCATTTCAAAGAAATGTTAAATGAAAGAGAGCAACTTTGCGAAAAGCTGACTATAATACCTCTTGAGGTAATTGTGAGAAATGTTATCACTGGCTCAATGGCAAAGAGAGTTGGAATAAAGGACGGAACAATACCTAAAACAACAATATTTGAAATATGTTATAAAAATGATGAGTATGGGGATCCCCTTATAAATGATTATCATGCAGTGGCTATGGGACTTGCTACATTTGAGGAACTTAAAGAGATTTATAAAACAACTTCAAAAATAAACAATCTGCTAAAGGGGATATTTGATGAAGAAGGTATTACCCTTGTAGATTTCAAGATAGAATTTGGAAAGAACAGTAAAGTTGAGATACTTTTGGCAGATGAAATAACTCCTGATACATGTAGGTTATGGGTCAAGGCTACAGGTAAGAAACTTGATAAGGACAGATTCAGACAGGATCTGGGAGGAATAGAAGAAGCATATATAGAAATTCTTAA
>JBGXYD010000104.1:0-25355 GCA_041815005.1 Leptotrichia sp.
AATAAGCTGCTCTTAAAATATAAGGGGAGGACCTTTATTGAGAACATACTGGATAAAGTAATTAAAGCTGATTTTTATAAGATTGTAGTGACAGTTTCAGATAAAAGGGTGCAGGAGATATGTGAGAAATATATAGAAAACATAAAAAAAGTTAAAAATAACAGAGAAAAAAATGAAAAAATACAAAAGGACATAAAAGTTATTCCAAATAAAAATTTTTTAAAAGGAATGAGTGAAAGTATAAAGTTGGGAATAAAATTTTTGGGGGATTGTAATGGATATATGTTCTTTTCAGGAGATCAGCCACAACTTTCAGTGGAGACCATAAAAAAAATTATGGAAAATGCAAAAAAGGATAGGATTGTTGTCCCTGAGTACGGAGGGAAAAGGGGGCTTCCTACAATATTTGGAAGGAACTTTGTGGAGGAACTTTCTGAAGTTACCGGGGATACTGGAGGAAGGCAAGTTATACTTAATAATATGGATAAGGTAAAATATGTAAAAATAGAAAATGCTATGGAAGGAGTTGATATTGACACAATGGGGGAATATGAAAGTCTTATAGGGGGGAATAGCCGGTAAAAAATAAAGTCATTAATAAAATGGGGGAAAAATCAAAAAATATTAATGAAGTAAGACTTTATAAGGATTGTAGATCTTTAAAAATGACAAGTCATAAAAACTATAAAGGAGAAGGGATGTATACAGTAGGAATTATAACTAGTAGTGATAAGGGCTCCCGAAATGAAAGGGAGGATAAAAGCGGAGCAGCCATAAGGGAAATTGTGGAAAAAAATAATTTCAAGATTGAAAGATATGTTGTTTTACCTGATGAAAAGGAGCTTCTAAAGGGAGAAATGATAAATATGGCGGATAATCTGGGGGTAAATCTTATATTGACAACAGGGGGAACAGGATTCAGCAAAAGAGATATAACTCCTGAAGCTACAAAGGAAGTCATAGAAAGGGAAGTACCTGGAATACCGGAAGCAATAAGGCAGTACAGCCTTTTAATAACGAAAAAAGCTATGTTGTCGAGGGGAGTTTCAGGAATAAGGGGGGAAACAGTTATACTTAACCTGCCGGGAAGCGAAAAGGCGGTAAGGGAATCTTTGGAATATTGTATTGAAGCCCTTATTCACGGAATAGACATATTGACAGAAAATACATCGGAATGTGGGAGAAAATAATGAAAAAAATAAATATTAGAGAAGCAGTAGGTATGGAGTTATGCCATGATATTACCCAGATATTGCCAGGGAAATTTAAGGGGGTAAGATTTTTAAAGGGTCATATAATAGAGGAAAAGGATATAGAAGTCTTTCTTTCTTTAGGCAAGGAAAATATATTTGTTATGGAGGAAGAGGATGGTAAGGCAAAAAAAGTACATGAAAATGATGCTGCGGAATTTATAGTGGAAAACTTGAACCTGGATAGAGAATTATTTGAATTATCTCACATAAGGGAAGGAAAAATAAATATAACTGCAAAGGAGGACTGTCTTTTAAAGATAGATGTAGAAATTTTAAATAAGATAAACAGTATAGAGAATATAATACTGGTAACAAAATATAGCAATACCTATTTAAAAAAAGGAGATATAGCAGCGGCAACAAGAGTTATTCCATTATTTATAGAGAAAAGCGAGCTGAATAAATTTTCAGATATTATAGGGGAAAATATAGTAATATATGGGAAAAAAATAAATAAAAATAAAAAAATAGGTCTAATTACTACCGGTAACGAAGTATACAATGGAATAATAAAGGATAAATCTAAAGATGCAATTGAAAAAAAATGCAGTGTTTATGGGAACTTTCAAATAGAACAGGTATTTTCAATGGATGATAAGGAAATGATAAAAAGCCATATAGAAAATTTTTCAGAAGATAAGGATATCATAATCTGTACAGGGGGAATGTCAGTGGATCCTGATGATGTTACACCTTCTGCAATAAGAGGAAGTGGCTGTGAAGTAGTAACATATGGAACACCTGTTCTTCCCGGTGCCATGTTTATGCTCGCCTATAAGGAGGATAAAGTAATTCTTGGTCTCCCTGGAGGAGTGGTATTTTCTGAAAAAACGGTTTTTGATATACTCCTTCCAAGGATACTTGCAGAAGATAAAATTACAAAAAAGGAAATAATGGAACTTGGTCACGGAGGACTTCTAGGATAGAAATATCCGTCAGAATAATACTGATGACTATCGTGGAATATAATTGAAATAATTAAATTTAATAAAAAATTAAAAAGATTGGAGAGTAAAATGTTTAAAATCGTAGAGAAAAGATTACTGGCTCCGGCTATATATTTAATTAAAATAAATGCAGCAAGGATTGCAGAATCAGCACAGCCGGGACAGTTTGTTATTTTGAAGGCAGATGAGAAAGGGGAAAGGGTACCTCTTACCATAGCTGATTATGATAGGGAAGAGGGGACAGTAACAGTGGTTATACAGGCAATAGGAAATTCTACAAAGGAACTTTGTAGCTATGATGAAGGGGAGGAATTTCATGATTTTGTGGGGCCGTTAGGAAAGCCTTCTGAGCTTATCTATGCTACAGATGAAGAATTGCAAAAGAAAAGTATACTTTTTATTGCAGGGGGACTGGGAACAGCTCCGGTATATCCTCAAGTGAAGTATCTTCGTTCACGTGGCATAGATGCGGACGTTATAATAGGAGCAAAAACTAAGGAATATGTAATTTACGAAGATGACATGAAAAGTGTTGCCAGAAATGTCTATATTACCACAGATGATGGAACTTACGGTCAAAAGGGACTTGTAACTGATGAATTGACAAGGCTTATAAAAGAGGAAAATAAGAAATACGATGAAATAATTACAATAGGGCCTATGATTATGATGAAATTTGTATCAGAACTTACTAAAAAATACAGTATAAGGACAATAGCCAGCTTAAATCCCATCATGGTGGACGGTACAGGAATGTGTGGAGCCTGCCGTGTTACAGTTGATGGAAGTGTAAAGTTTGCATGTGTCGACGGTCCTGAATTTGAAGCTCATGAAATTAATTTTGAAGAGGCCCTTAGAAGACAAGCCATGTATAAAACTACGGAGGCAAAGAAAGACTGTCATCAAAAGGACTGCTCTCCTTCTGAGGCTGAAGAGAAGGAGTGTCATCTATCAGAGGAGGAAGCTAATCTGGAGAATATCAGTGAAGAAAGGGAGAAAAAAGAGGTTACCTTTGATAGAAAAAAGAAGGTGCCCGATATTATACAGGATGCTGAGGAAAGAATACATAACTTTGAGGAAGTAAGTAAGGGATATACTGCAGAAATGGCTATGGTAGAAGCTTCTAGATGTCTAAACTGTAAAAAGCCCCTATGTGTACCTCAATGTCCTGTAAACATTAGTATACCCCAATTTATAATGCAAGTTAAGGAGGGGAACTTTGATAAGGCAGCAGAAATTATATGGGAAACAAGTTCACTTCCTGCAGTATGCGGAAGAGTGTGTCCTCAGGAAACCCAGTGTGAAGGTACATGTATTGTGGGATTTAAAAATGAGCCTGTGGCAATAGGTAGGCTTGAAAGGTTTGTTGCTGACTATGCAAGGGAAAAAGGTCTGAAAATGCCTGTTCATATAAATAAAAATGGAAAGAAGGTTGCGATAATAGGAAGCGGACCGTCCGGAATAGCTTGTGCAGGAGACCTTGCTAAATCTGGATATGATGTGACTATATTTGAGGCACTTCATGAGCCGGGAGGGGTTCTAGTATACGGAATACCTGAATTCAGGCTTCCTAAAAAGGAGGTTGTGGAAGCAGAAATACAAGCTATAAGGGACCTCGGAGTAAAGATAGAGACAAATGTTGTGGTTGGAAAGACAGTCATGGTGGATGACCTTCTCGAAAAGGAAGGATTTGAAGCGGTGTATATAGCTTCAGGGGCAGGGCTTCCCAATTTTATGAATATTAAAGGGGAGAACTCAAATGGAGTATTTTCTGCAAATGAACTGCTTACAAGGAGCAACTTAATGAAGGCCTATGATGAAGAGTATAAGACCCCTGTAAAATTAGGAAAGAAAGTTGCAGTAGTAGGGGCAGGAAATGTTTCTATGGATGCAGCAAGGACAGCTGTAAGATTAGGTTCTGATGTAAGCGTTGTATACAGAAGAACTGAAAAGGAATCCCCTGCAAGGGTGGAGGAATTGGAACATGCCAAGGAGGAAGGGGTAAAATTCCATTTTCTTACAAATCCTATCGAAATAATTCCTGATGAAAATGGTTGGGTAAAGGCGATGAAATGTATAAAAATGGAGCTTGGAGAGCCTGATGAAAAGGGAAGAAGAAGACCAGTTGAAATTCCTGGTTCAGAGTTTATAATGGAAGTGGATACTGTAATTATGTCCATTGGGACTTCTCCAAATCCACTAATATCACAGACTACTCCAGGTCTTGAAATAAATAAATGGAAATGTATTGTTGCCAATGAGGAAACAGGAGAAACAACAAAGGATAGAGTATTTGCAGGAGGAGATGCAGTGACAGGGGCTGCCACAGTTATCCTCGCAATGGGAGCAGGTAAAAAGGCAGCTAAAGCTATTGATGAAATGATAAAGTCAAAATCCTAATAATTTATCTATATTTTTTTGTAAAAGATAGGCTATAAATAATAATTCATAATAACAAAATATGAAAAAACTTTTATATTATAGGGGAATTTTATAGTAGAAGTCGTTAAAATAAAGGACTTCTAGATAAATATCTACTAATATAAAAGTTTTTTTATTATATACTTGAATCTTCTTAAAATCAGACTATTAAAATAAAAACGGTTTGTATTTGAATAAAATAGTCACAACTTTAGGAGTTGGATTTTAAATGGTATTACTATATTATTGATTATTAAGCTGGTTCCTGACAATATTTATTTGATTTACGAAATTTACTAGGTAAAATTCCAAAGAAATTTTTAAAGCTTTCAGAAAATTTGCTTGGATTTTCATATCCCACTTCATAAGCTATTTCAGTTATAGATTTATCTGTTGTTGTTAAAAGTAGTCTGGAGTACTCCATTTTAAGTTTGGTCATATATCGGAAAAGAGAAATGTTTTCTACCTTCATAAAAGAATTTTGAAGTTGATAAATACTTAGTCCAAAGACTTCAGCAATTTTTTTTATGGTAGGGAGTTCTGAAACAGGGTATTCATTAATAAACTTTTTTACATCTTCTACAAATTTAACATTATTAAGAGATGTATCGTTTTCAGAATTTAACATGAGATCCAATATACTAAAGATAAAGTTTAGAATAAGCTGCTTAAATAGCATATAATCACTAATAGTCTTTATCTGTGTATTTATTATCTTAGTTGCTAATATTTCTATTTGAGCATTGGGGACACTATAATAGAAATTATTACTGTCAAAAGTGCGGGAAATCTTTTCTTTCCATTCATAAAAAATTGTCTTCTCCACGGATTTAATCATATCAGTCTTCATTTTATCCATATGTATAAAAATTAAAATATTTTCAATATCTTCACTTTCCACATGGAAATCATTTAAAATATGGTTATCTCTCTTGTAAATAATAATATCATTTTTTCTAACTTGATACTGTTCCTGATTATCGTTTGAAAATAAGAAAAGCTTTCCATCTATACAGTATAGAATACCGATAACATTTGAATCTTTATTTGGAGAAAAATACACATGTTCTGTCTTTCCCTTTGATTTTAAGATTGAAATCTGAAAATGGGTATCTAAATCATAATGTCTTAATATTCCTATTGAATTATCAGGGGATATCAAGGAGTATTTCTCCCCAAACTTAGCTGGCAATTTTTTAATTTTGAATTTATTTTTAGGTTTAATGTTAGACATAAAAAACTCCTTAGTAATAACTATGTTAATATTATTTTAAATAAAAAATGAGTAAAAGTTAAGTATATTTTTTTAATATAAGAACTGTATTTACTATAATAGAATTTAAGTTAGTAATAAATGATTTATTAAATCAGAGTGTAAGAAATGGAGAGATAATTAAAATATGGAAGATGAAAACTATAAAATATAGGGGTCACTCAAAATGAAAGACCCCTACTTTGTTAGGTAAATAATATTATTAAGCATTTATAACTAAGCTAATTAACTGTTCCAATGTCTGTGCACCGACAGAAGCCTGTTTTCCATTTATAAAGACCACAGGTACCGCCTGAATATCCTTTTCTTTTGCTTCATTAAAATATACAGCACTGTCCACCATGGAGACATTGATATTTTTATTAGCTATTGAAATAAGGTTTAGTGCCTGTACTACCTCAGGACAGTGGGTACATGACAGAGAAATAAAAACTTCTATATCAAGAGGTTTTTGGACAGATAAAACTTTTTCTGCCTGATCCCCTTCAAGTTTTTTTCCTAATCCTGCCAGCCCCAATATAGCAAGAACAAAGCTGTTAAATTCGTGGCCACCCGGAATTCCATAAAAATTGATACCAGTTTTTTCGTCATTTTTTACTAATGAAAAAGAAGTAGGTCTAGTAATTCCAAGTTTCTCTTCCAAAGCCTTATCTTCTCCAAAAGTTGTCTTTACGTAGTTTACCTTATCAGAAATAGAGTTTACCTCATTTAAAAAACCGTCTAATTCCTTTGATTTGTCGCTGTCATTTAAAAATCCCACTATTTCTATCGGATCTTCAATCTTATCAAAATAAGATTGAAGCTGTTCTATAATATTTGCATCTAATAATGCCATTTATTAGCTCCTTTCCACCTGCAATCTAAAGAGCTGCAGAATTTCTTCCTTCTTTTACTATATTTTATATATAATTGAGTGCTAAAATCCTGCAGTATTTATATAATTTAATTTTGCACTGTTTAGTTACATTTAATTTATATTTTACCCACTAAATCCAATCCAGGCTTTAATGTAGCTTCCCCTTCCTTCCACTTTGCTGGACATACCAATCCAGGATTATCATGTACAAATTTAGCAGCTTTTGCCCTTCTTACAAGTTCAGAGGCATCTCTTCCTATTCCACCGTCATTTACTTCATAAGCAACTATTTTTCCATCAGGATTTACAATAAAAGTTCCTCTTAAAGCCAGTCCTGATTCATCTTCCAGCACATCAAAAATACTAGTTAGTTCCTTTTTAGGATCTCCTATCATGGCATATGTAACTTTTCCAATAGCTTCCGAATGGTCATGCCATGCTTTGTGAGTGAAGTGAGTATCAGTACTCACTGAGTAGACATTAAATCCTAATTTTTTCAGTTCCTCATGATTATTTTCCAAATCTTCAAGTTCTGTAGGACATACAAAAGTAAAGTCTGCTGGATAGAAGACAAATATATTCCATTTTCCTAACATGTCTTTTTCAAAACTTAATTCTTTAAATTCTTCATTTTGATATGCTTGAACTGTAAAGTTTTCTAATTTTTTTCCGATTAACACCATTTTAAATTCCTCCTAGTTTTTATTTTTTTTAAATTTGAAATCATTACAAATAACTTATAGATACATTATATAAAATAATGTCAGTTTTGTCAAGAGACTTTTTCGAAATGAAAAATGCTCCTAATTCTGAAGAATTATGTAATAAAATATAATGAAATTATATTGAAAATAATTCCTTCATTTAAAGTTGGAAAAAAGAATTTTATTGTATAAGCAATATATAGTGAAACCTATATAAATAGAACCCAAAAATATAATTTTTTTTTTATGAAAAACTTAGATTAAAAGTTTATATTTTTAATTATAAAATAAATTTATAGTTTTATTTTGAATAGGTTTTACTATAAATTTAAAGGGTACAAAAATATCCACCCTTTGAAAATTTTTTAAACTATTTTAGTCGATCAGAATCAAAAATGCCAGCTTATAAGAAGTTCTTATCAGTTTTTAGAAAATTAAGGATTAATCCATTTCAAATTCTATATATACTGTTTTTGAGAAATTAAACTTTTGTGGATTAATAATAATGTTATTTTCTTGAGCCTTACCAATAAATACTTCATCCTTTTCCCTTAATATATCAGGGCTATAGTCTGCATATCCTGAATTATAGTAAGAATAATAAGGTCTTATTGCTCCCTGTGAATTATCAGTTATAGTAACAGGGTTCTTTAAGGTAAGATCAGTTTTGTTGAGGATTGTTTGAGCCTTTTTTAAAGCCTCCTTGTATGCATTTTCATATAATTCATCTTCGAGTTTCTGTTTATTGTCAATATCGTATTCGATAACTCCTGTGGAACCTATCTTAAGGGAATGAGCCAAGTTTATAATATTTCCTATACCCTTCATATCTCTTGTGGTAACTTCTATAGTGTGTACTACCATCTGTTCAGTCTTTTTAATGTTTTCATAAGTTTCCAGATTTACTTCCAAATTAGAATATCCCGCAATTTTTAAGTTACCTGCTATCCCTTTGGAAGAAAGCTTCCTTTGAAGTTCGTTAAATTTACTGATGGCTTTATTATAGGAATCTTTTCCAGTTTTACTTTGCTCATTAATCTGAAAAACATGATTTCCGTTAACACTTCTATTTATCTTGTAAATTTTATTTTCAACAAGAGTGGATAAAAAGTTTTTTAATGAATCAAAACTAAGTCCTGTAACCTCTACAGAAAGGCTAGTTTTAAATTCCTTTTCCCCTTTATTTTTAGTTTCCCTATCCCACCAATATGTTTCAGAAGAAGAGTAACTCAAAGAAGATATTTTTTCATATTTTGTATTTGTTCTTTTTAAAAGATTTTTATATTTTTCAAATAATTCAGCATTTTCCTTACTTGCCTTATCAAGACTTTCATTTTTCGTAACTAACATAAGGGAAATTTTGGCAGTATTGGGAAGAAGTTCCCTGCTTGCGGTTCCTCTAACCTGAACCCTTTTCCCTGAAACAGAGTTTGACAGAGTAAAAACAGAAAATATCATAAGCAGTAATAATATAATTTTTTTCATATTAAGTCATTTATGCCGTAAATCCTTTAAATACATATTTAATTCAAAGGTGGAAGGCATATTCTCCTTTCTAGATTTATTTCATTTCATATAGTACAGATATATTTTGGCTTATCTTTATAGGCTTAGGTGTGTAGTCAACTCTCACAGAAGCCTCACTTTTTTTAACAAATCTTGTCATAGCAGCAGCTGTCTCTAATGACAATTCAGAAGCAAAATTATCCTCAGCATAAGCTATCCTAGAATCTGCAGTCTGTACACTCCAGCTATTGTCTATTCTATCTATCATTTTTTGCTGAAAATCCACATCTTCACTCACAACAAGAGGATGGGAAAGATTTAAGGTACTGGATTTTAATATGCTTTCAGCTTTAGATTTAGCTTGATTAAAAGCCTCGCTGTACATTTCAGAAGCTATCTTCTCCTTATCTGAAACATCAAACTGAATATTTCCGTTTAAATTAATACCGTTATCATCTGCTATGGAAATTACACTATTTAAGTCCTTAATATTATTTAACTTAATCTTAAAGTCATGTACCACATAAAACATATCCACCTGTTCCGTATTTTTATTATTAAAGTTTTCTGTAAAAGTATATTCTCCAAGTATTATATTTGAAGAAGCAATACCAAGCGATTGAAGTTTGGACTTAACAGTGCTGAATTTAGAAAAAATTTTATTTAATGTTCCTTCAGGGGAAGATTCTGTTTCTCTGATGTTAAAGGCAAAGGTCCCATCATCAAAGTTCTTTTGGATACTTTGAATATTTTCTCCATCAGAAAATTCAATCAAACCTGAAATTTGTTCAAAGTCAGTATCTTTAATAAGAATTAGAAGAACTCCTGTATAAGAAGTAGGCTTTTTGTTATGTGAAGGATCTAACTCTTTTTTTACAGTCTTTGAATCATAATTTTCCTCTTCTAACATATATTCCTTCTGTTTTCTGCTGTAAAAGGAAATTGTCTCAAGATCTGTCGTATCGATTCTCTTGGATTTAAGGGAGGATTTGAATTTTTCTATTTTTTCATTGGCCTCCCTTGTGGCACTGCTAAGGTTTTTATTTTTAACATTTATCTGAAAGGTTACATTTGCCACATCAGGCATAATTTCCCTTTCTGAATTTCCTGTTACACTTATTTTCCTGATGACGTTTTCAGAAAATGAAAATACTGAAATCATCATAAATAACATGATTAATTTTTTTTTCATGATAGTCTCCTCCAAAAATATCTTTATATATGGATGGTAACATATAAACCTTAAAATAAAATGAAAGTCAATATATTAAAAAAAATAAATTATAATGTATATTGATAATTCAATAACTATATTAATTATATATGTTATAATATTCTATTTCATCTTATCTTATTTATCTCATCCCATTCTATCTATATCTTTTTTTTGAGGACAAGTTCCAAAATTCCATCTTCATAGTTTATATAAACTGAGTCACATATACGTGCCACCAGTATTAATTCTTCAGTAGACTCCCCCTCACCCATAAGTTCCCAAAATTCTGAATATTCAAGATCGTGATGAATATTCATGGATTTTTTAATTTCATTTACTTCCTTTTCAGTCAAATCAGTCTTTCCACAAACATATATGGTATATTCCTTATCATTTTTCTCTATTTTTATTTCTAAATTTTCAGAACCATTTTCCAAATAGAAGGATGTAATTTCATCGACTATTTTGGATATTCTCTTTACCTTTCTAGCATAAAACTTCATTCTCATACCTCCTTAAAAATCTGTAATATAGGGACACTTATACTTGCTACAATTCCCGCTGATAATCCTGTGTTATAAAGATTTAAACCTCCATGCATGGCTCCCATATTTAAAACGAGACAGAAATTTGCAAAACCTACTGCAATTCCTGCTAAAAAACCAAATTTCCCGCTGATTGGTGCGAGACAAGTGGAGAAAAAAAGTGTTATTGCGAAGGAGCTTGTCGCAACTTCTCTTCCAAATAAGAGATATGCAAGCCATACTCCAAAAATAACAGGGCTTATATTTTTAATGTGCTTCCCAAAGCCTGAAAAAGCCAAAACAGCAAGTAATCCCGATAAAATCAGTCCGTTAATAAAGGGGAACAACATAAAGATAAGAAGTAGGGAGAAAAGTCCTAAAATTCCCATATTTATCATAACCACAGGAAAACCTTCCGTAACAATGAAATCACTGACAAGCCTTCCTGGATGAGAATGCAGCTCTTTTAATCCTCGGAAAGATTTATTATTAGTCCAGTATCCATAGGCAATATAAAAGAGAAATACACCTATAAGGATGGCTAACACGTGATAGTCCATATGCTCATAAAAAACTTTGTTTGGATTTACATCAAGCCCTGCCGCTTCAAGAATCGAATAAAATACGATAGAAATAAGTCCCGCTGCAAGCCCAGTATTGTACAGGGAGTAACCGTTATGGAAGAGCAACACGTGTGCTGAAACGGGGGGGACGATAAATCCAAGAGAAAAACCTGTAATGGCGGCTATGACTAGCCCCAACGGTGAAAATCCAAAAGCCCTAGCCAAACTGCTGACAATAGGGGATAGACAAGTTGAAAACATACAGACCACTATGACGCTTTTAAATTCTTTTCTGCTAATTTTTGCATAGGCATATGCTCCAAAATAGAAGGGAATAATATTTAGAATATTTTTCCCCATAAAGGAAAATCCGAATATAAGATAGATTCCCGAAATAAGTAAGCCGTTGATTTTCATGTTCATAACATATAAAATGAAAATATTTATTAGGGCAATGAAAGAAGCATTAAAAATAGCCGCACTCCTTCCTCCCACAATGTAATAATCTGTTAGCAGAATACCATTGGACAGCAGTATATTCCTAAGACCTTTAAGTAAATCCGAAAATGGTGATGAAAATAGGGAATATACCAGCATAGTAAGTGGAAATAGAGAAATAATAAGATATTCCTGTTTCTTTTCTGTTGTCATAATAAATGTTCCTTTCTATAAAGTCTTTATTATTGAATTATCCAGTATGTAGTCAGATTAAAAATAAAGAAGATATAATCTATTTATATAATTATACCATACTTTTAGAATTATAGTCGATAAGGGAAAAGGATTTTTATGAAAATAGAATTCATGCATTTCATTCAAATTAATTTTAAATATAATTAATTTTAATTGTTTTATGTTATACTTAAACTAAAATACGAGTTTAAAGAAAGGTAGGAAGTTATGAAAAAAATTTTGTCCATAGTTTTACTGGTGATGTCATTACAGGTATTTGGTGCAAACTATAAAGTTACAAAAGCTCCAGAGGTAAAAATGACCCAGAGGGAGATGGAAAGCAATGGGATAGAGATAGAAAGGGCGTACAAGGAAGCAATTAGTGGAGACAGGATAAAAAAAGCCATGGAAGATGAGATTAAAAAACAAGGTTTAGGAAATATGAGCAATGAAGAGGTAATGTTTATAGCAACACTTGGAAGTTTAGTTGTTTCTGCTACTGAAAATATAAAGACGGAAATAAAGGAAATAAATTATACTTCACCTGATAAGGCAGTTCTTACTGTTGAAGTAAAGACTCCAAAAATGGAACTTATAGATGAAAAAAATCTGGAAAAAAAGCTGGATGCTGAATTGACAAGAAAATTGGGATATTCCTTTAAAAATATTGAAAATAAGAATTTTACTGGTAAGGAAATGGAAAAGTTTATAAATGTCGGAATACCTGCATATATAACTGTGTTAAATGAAGAAATTTCCAAAATAAGGGAATTTGAAACAACTGTGGAGAAGATAGAAATAGAAAAAATTAATAATAAATGGCAGATGGAATTATTCTAGTAAATTTAGAGTATATACAAAATTAAAATAATATGATAAAATTGACTTAGTTAAATTATTTAAGGAGGAGATTTAATATGAATTTTGATAATTTAAAAAAGGGAGCAGAAGATGTGTTAAACAAGACAGTAGAAGGAGCTAAGGATTTGGCTGACAAAGCTACAGATACTGTAAAAGATGTTGCAGACAGTGAAATGGCTCAAAATATAAAAAAAGGTGCGGAAGATGCCTTTAACAAGACAGTGGAAGGAGCTAAAAATTTAGCTGATAAAGCTGGAGAAACAGTAAAAAATGTGGCAGATAGCGAAGTGGCCCAAAATATAAAAAAAGGTGCAGAAGATGCCTTTAACAAAACAGTGGAAGGAGCTAAGGATTTAGCTGATAAGGTTACTGACAAGTTTAAAAAATAAAAGATGGAAAGTCTAAGATGATCTTTAGTTAAATAACATATGGGGACATGTACCGAAAAACTGAAAAATGTAATGAAAAGTTTGGAGGTGCATGTTCTTTTTTCAAGGAGTTCCTTAAGGGTCTTCCTAATAACTCAAAGTAAAAAAAAATTGAAAATTCTAAAAGAATGTAATATAATTAGGTGAAATGGTTTCAAAGATTAATTTTGATAAAAGGAATGAATCATGAAAAAAAATTTTTTAATAATAGGAATAATACTCAGTTTTTCTTCCTGCTCACTGGTGGGAGGAATCGTAGGAGGAACGATAAAGGCAGCAGGAACTGTGGCTGGATCTGTTATAGGAGTCGCAGGAAATGTTATTGGAGGAATTATAGGAAGTAAAAATGGAGAAATCAAGGCAAAGGATGTGAAGTATAGGTTTTCAAATGCTGAAGTCAGAATGGATAGTGGAGTAGCTGTAGTAACAGGACAGCTTTCCCATAACGGTCCCCTTAAAAGAAATGTTGTTTTGGAAATTCCGTGTCAGGATAAGGATGGACATGAACTGGGAAATGCCATAGCTGAAAAAGATGAGTTTAAAAAAAATACAAAATGGGAGTTCAGGGCAATACTTAACAATCCCGAAGTTAGAACATGTAAAATGTCAGAGGCAAAAATTTCAGAAATAAATGAGGCAGAAGAAGATATAGAAGAGGCGAATAGTTTAGAAGATTAGAGTTGATAATAGATTTAATAAAATTAAGGTTAAAAGGAGTTTACAGTGATAGGAATAATATCAGCGACAGATGAAGAAATGGCAGCGATAAAAAAGGAAATATTAAATATTACAGAAGAAAAAAAATATGAAGTATCATTTTTTAGGGGGAATCTTTACGGAAATGAAGTAGTATTTGTACAGTCAGGTATCGGAAAGGTAAATGCGGCTTTGACAGCAACATTGTTAATACAGGAATATAAAGTCGATCAGATTATATTTTCGGGAGTGGCAGGTTCGCTTGATGTGAAAATAAAGGTTGGAGATGTGGTTATTTCTGAAGATATAGTCCAACATGATGTAGACGTGTTAGAATTCGGTTACAAAAAAGGTCAAATTCCAGGCGTTGATACATGGGCGTTTAAAGCTGATGAAGGACTTCTTTCACAATGTAAAAGGATAAAGGCTGATAACTATAAAATATTTTTTGGAAGGATTTTAACAGGAGACCAGTTTATTAGCGGAAAAAAAATAAAAAAGCAGCTTGGCCAAGAATTTGAGGCTTTGTGTACAGATATGGAAAGTGGAGCAGTAGCTCAGGTATGTCATAGGCTGGGAGTTAAATTTATAGTTATAAGGTCTATTTCAGATTCTGTGACGGAGGATTCAGGAATGGAGTATAATAAGTTTGTCCAATTGGCTGCGGAAAATTCCAAAGATATATTAAAATGGCTATTGGACACAGCAAATAATTTATAATCCTAAGGAAAGGAGGAAATAGCCTTTATTATAGTTTAGAAGGTTATGTAGGAAATATGAGTTTTCGTTTAAGTCCCTATAAGGTAGTAAGACTGCTTTTAATAATAGCAGTTTTATCCTATGGATATGTGGAAATAATGGAATTTAGAAAAAATAAAATAAAAAATACTGAAGAAGTAGGAAAAACTTTGGAAATTCGTCAGAAGGATTTTTATAATTCTGATGAGGCAAAAAAGAAAATGACTGAGGAAAAGTTGCAACTGTCAGATGACTCTGAAATTCAAGAGATTTCTCCTCAAAGTCCTGATGGAGATACTGTGACAAATAAGGATGTCGAAAAGACTGGAAATGAAAATGAAAGTAAAGAAACGGCAGAAGCTAGAAAAAAGGCTGAGGAGCAAAAAAAGAAAGAGGAAGAACAGAAAAGATTGACAGCTCAATTAGCTCAACGGAAGAAAGAGGAAGCAGCTAAAAAATCCAAGGAAGCCGAGGCAATTGCAGCTAAGAAGGCTAAAGAGGCGGCAGCAGCCAGAAAGGCTAAGGCTGAATCAGAAGCAAAAAAAACTTCAGAAACACCAAAAATGTCTAAAAAATACATTCAGGTTGCGACACTTAATACAGAAGCAGCGGCTAAAAGTGCTGTAAGTAAACTGGGTGGGAATTTTAATTACCAGAAAATTTCAGGAAAGAAGACAATGTATGTTATTGTATCCATCAGTACAGATAACCCTGCTACGTTGGCATCCCTTGAAAATCAGGTAAAGACTAAATTGAAAGGTACAAAATATATAATAAGAACGGTAGGGAAAAAGTAATGTATAATTCAATAAAATACAAGGGAAACATCAGTCCTGAAGAAATAGTTGAAAAAATAAAGGGCTCAAAGGAAATTCTTCTTACGTCCCATGTAAATCCAGATGGGGATGCATTGGGATCTATCCTTGCTTTTGCACTTATGATAGATGAATATAATAAGAAATATGCAGAAAGGCCGTCTGATTTAATAAATGTAAGGATTGTGATCGATGACAATCTTCCTAAGTATATGAAGAAATTTAAGGAAAGCATTCTTATAGAAAAATATGAAAATTTTTCTTTGAGGGGAAAGGGGGATTTGTTTATAAGCCTTGATTGTGCCAATGGGGAAAGATATGGAAGAGCTTCTGAAATAAAGGGGGAGTATTCGGAATCCATAAACATAGATCACCATATAAGCAATGACGAACATGGAAAATTTAACTATGTGGAGGATGTCTGTTCTACTGCAGAGCTTTTATATAAATTTATTTCCCTGTTTGGGATAACACTGACAAGGGAAATTGCAGAATATTTATATTTGGGAATAATAAATGACACAGGAAATTTTAGGCATGACAATGTAACAGAAGATACTTTTAAAGTATGTTCAGAACTTTTAAGGGCTGGGGCTAATAACCACAAAATAGCAAATATTATCTTTTCCATGAGTAGTAAAAAGGCAAGTCTCTTCGGAGATGTCTATAAAGATAAGATTGTTGACTATAAATATGGATTTATATACTATTATCTTTCAAAGGAAAAAATGAAGGAAATGGAAATTGAAAAGGACGATACTGACGGAATAGCTGAGCTCTTGCTAAAAATAGAAAATATGGAAATATCCCTTTTTGTAAGGGAGGAAAAAGATGGACTGTTAAAGGGAAGTCTAAGATGCAATGAAAAGCATAATGTAAATGACATAGCTTCCAGATTCGGAGGAGGGGGTCATGTTAAGGCAGCAGGCTTTAAAACAGGGGAGTCTTTTGATGAAATCTTGAAGGGAATCTATACAGAACTGGATAAGGAATATAGTTAGAAGGAGAGATTTGAGATGGAATTTAATATGTTTAATTATTTGAAATTAAGAGGATTTGATAATTCTCAGTTGGCAAAACATTTTGAAAAAATAGATGAAACAAATGAAAATATAAATATGATATTGGAAAAGAACCCTGGTGCAATCTTAAGGGAAATTAAAATTTCTTATCTTGGGAAAAATCAGGAACAGATACAATTTGATATTAATATAGAGGTAGTGAATAACTGATGAAAAAAAGAATTTATATTTTATTTTTAATATTTATAGTTTTATTAAGTTGCTCTTCTCTTGGAATTAGGACAGTTCCAGAATCTTCTATTGTGAGCAAGGATGTTATTATAGAAAAGGGAATAGCAGAGATTGAGGCCAGGTTTGGTGAAAGAATAAGTGATAGAAATGTAGGTATCTATAAACGGGGCTATAGGGACTGGAAACTTATTTTATATGGAATATACAACTATTATACTGTTTATGTGGCAGAAGACGGACAAATAGTATCCAGTGAAAAAGGAGACTATAAATAAAAAATGGGATTCTGAAGTTTATACTTGAGATATTCCCTTTTTTTATATGAATCTGACAGGTATAGTAAACTTGAAGACAGTTTAAAAATTATAAACTAATAAAGAACATTTTATCAAAGAAGTTGAAAAAATCCATTATGGAGCTATTATTTCGCTCGGTCTTAACTTTAAGCATTGTTCCTTCTAAAAGGGAAATAAGTATTCTAGCATATAGCTCAGGTTCAAGGAAAAAGTATTTTTCCTGTTGGTCATGCTTAAGGGTGGCAAGGAAGAAGGAAATACGCTGTTCTATCTTGCGATAGGAATCAATAAGCTTAATCCTTGCTTCATTATTGATGTCGGAAAGCTCGACGGCAAGGTTTCCTAAGGGGCTACCCCCATGAAACCGGTTATGTTCAATGCTATTGAAAAAATCTTCAAAAAAAAGTTTCAGCTTTAATATGGAAAGGTCACTTACCTTCCTGTTAAAGAAATTAATAAGATTTTCCGTATGAAATTCTATTACGCTAATTAGGAGGTCATCTTTAGACTTAAAGTAATAGTAAAAGGAACCTTTAGCAATAGAACATTCATTAAGGATATCAGATACAGATGTATTCTTATATCCTTTATAATAAAAAAGTCTTGCACTCTGATGAAGGACGTTTCGTTTTTTTATGAGAGCTTTTTTCATTTTATACCTCTTAAAATTTTATATATTATATGTAATTCTATAATTTAATAACTGTATTGTCAAGTTAAAATATCAGGTCATAGTATTTAATCTAATATTGTGATAATGTGGTAAAGGGAAAATGTGTACGTCCAGCTGAATCTGGAGAAAGGAAGGATTATGACAGAAAAAAAGAAAAAAGTGGTGCTGGGAATGTCAGGAGGAGTTGATTCCTCTGTTGCAGCAGTACTTTTAAAAGAACAAGGTTATGAAGTGATAGGAGTCTTCATGAAAAACTGGGAGGAAAAGGGGGAAAACGGGGTATGCATGGCGGAAGAGGATTACAAGGATGTGGTGTCTGTGGCAGAACAGCTGGATATACCCCATTATTCAGTAAATTTTGTAAAAGAGTATTGGGACAGAGTTTTTACCTATTTCTTGAGGGAATATAAAAGAGGAAGAACTCCAAATCCTGATGTAATGTGCAACAAGGAAATAAAATTTAAGGCATTTTTAGATTATGCAATGAAAATAGGAGCAGATTATGTGGCAACAGGACATTATGCCAGAGTAATTCATGAGAAAGATGAAAAGGGAAATATAAAGTCAAGGATGCTACGTGGACTTGATGATAATAAAGATCAGACCTATTTTTTATGTCAACTTAGTCAAAAACAGCTGGAAAAGGTTCTTTTTCCACTAGGAGAGTACACAAAACCTGAAATTAGAGAAATTGCCCAAAGACATAATCTCGCTACTGCAAAGAAAAAAGACAGTACAGGAATATGTTTTATCGGAGAAAGAGACTTTAACGAATTTTTATCTAGATATCTTCCTGCAAAAGGTGGAGATATAGTGGACACAAACGGTACTGTTTTAGGAAAACATAAGGGACTTATGTATTATACAATAGGACAGAGAAAGGGGATAGGGATAGGAAGCACAAAGGAAGGCACAGGGGAACCATGGTTTGTGGTGGATAAAAACCTTGAAACAAATCAGCTTATAGTAACTCAGGGAGACAGGTCGATCCTTTATTCCAGAGGGCTTATAGCAACAGATTTTAATTTTATAAATCCTGATGAAATAAAATTTCCCTTTGAATGTACTGTAAAATTCAGATATAGGCAGGAGGACTGCAAAGCCATAATAAACAAGCTAAATAACAAGGAATATGAAGTTGTATTTGAAAAGCCCCAAAAGGCGGTAACGTTAGGGCAGATAGTTGTCGCTTATAATAGTGAAGAATGTCTCGGAGGTGGAGTTATTGATAAGGTACTGAAATAGCTTTTATAATAATATTTCAATTAAAGCTAATACAAAGCTAATTCATAACCTTATTTAACTTTTATTTTTTAAACTATTTCCATACTTGGAAAAAAGGGCTAAGTATAAAAAAATTACTTAAAGGAGAAGAAAATTATGAGAAAAAATAGTAAATATAGTCTGTTGTTGTTATTAATATTTTTAGTCTTAAGCTGTTCAAATCCATTTGAATCAAGCAATAAAGACAATAAAAATAAAGAAGAGCCTGTTAAGTCCAAACAAGTTTCAGAAGAGGACCTTAAAAAACAAATAAAAAATGCTGTAGAAACTCAAGATGCTTTCGTTCAAGTTTATAAAAATACACATGAGTCAATTGTAAATATAAGAACGAAGAAAACTATAGTGGTAAATACATATAATCCTTTGGAAGAACTTCTTTTCGGACGTTCAGGAGGACAGGAAAGACGTGAATCCGGTTCACTAGGTTCAGGATTTGTAGTATCTGAAGATGGATATATTGTTACAAATAATCACGTTGTCAGCAATGCTGATGAAATCTTTGTTAAGTTTTCAGATGGTAGAGAGTACAAGACAAGGCTCGTGGGGACTTCCCCAGAAGTAGATATAGCAGTTTTAAAGATTGAATCAAATGAAAAATTTAGACCTTTGGAATTTGCTGATTCCGATTCTGTTGAGATAGGACAATGGGCTATTGCTTTTGGAAATCCATTGGGATTAAATGATTCTATGACAGTGGGAGTTGTAAGTGCGGCAGGAAGAAGTTCACTTGGAATCGAAGAAATAGAAAATTTTATTCAGACAGATGCTGCCATTAATCAAGGGAACAGTGGTGGTCCTCTTATAGATATTAACGGTAAGGTAATAGGGGTGAATACAGCAATATTTTCTACATCTGGAGGAAGTGTGGGACTAGGCTTTGCTATCCCTTCAAATTTAACAGTTGTTGTAAAGGATTCTATAATTGCAACGGGTAAATTTGAAAAGCCTTATATAGGTGTCTACATTGATAACCTTGATTCGGAAAAGATAAAAGCACTTAATATTAAGTCTACAAATGGTGTCCTAATTGGAAAAGTTGTAGAAGGAGGTCCTGCTGAAGTTGGGGGACTTCGTGAAAATGATGTAATTGTAGCTGTCAATGAAAAGCCTGTAAACTCAGCAGGAGCATTTATAGGGGAACTGGCTGCTAAGAGAATAGGGCAGGAGATCACTTTCAAGGTAATCAGAAATTCCCAGACAATAAATGTAAATGTCGTTTTGGGGGAAGCTCCGAGGATACAACAGCAATAGGAAAAACATTGTTAATTAAAATATGGATAATAACAAAAATAGAATAAAAGAACTCTTCTGAAAAATTTTTCATCTTTTGGAAGAGTTTTTTATCTATAAAGGAAAATAAATTATTTTTAAGATTTTCAATAAAGTGTAAGTTGCTTAAATATCAATAATATTTGATAAAATTAAAAAGAGGCATAAGCCCCTTTATGACTTTGTTATATTAGTGACTTTATTACTTCCAATGCTTTTTCGTAATTTGGATGTTCCGCAACTTCAGGTACATATTCTACATATCTGACAATTCCTTCTTTATCCACTATAACAGTTCCTCTTGTAAGAAGCCTTAACTCTTTAATTATAAAACCGTATTTTTCTCCAAAATCCAGTTCTTTATGATCTGAAGCTGTAAGTGCATTGTTTATCCCCTTATCAGCACAGTATCTCCCCAGTGCAAAGGGAAGATCTGCAGAAATTGTCAATAACTGCACATTTTCGTCAAAATTTGTAGCTTCCTGATTAAATCTTGAAAGCTGTAATGCACACACTCCTGTATCTACTGATGGGAACACAGATATTACAGTTACTTTTCCTGAAAAATCGGACAATTTTACTTCTTCAAGACCTGTAGATAGTACCGTAAAGTCCTTTGCCTTATCCCCAATCTTCACCTCTTCTCCAAGTAATGTTATGGGATTTCCCTTAAAGGTTACTATTCCTTTTCTTTCTGACATGATTTATTTGTATGACAAAAATTTATTAGCTGTCATACCTCCTCCTTTATCTCAATTTTTTGTTTCTTAAATATACACTAATATACACTGCAATCATATTATAATTTTACTTTATTGTCAATATAAATTTAGAAATAGGGCAAAGTTTACAATTACATTTAAAATTATTATTTTAAATGTAATTGTTTTTTGATGTTACAAAGGGAATTTTTTTCGATTTGTCAATTCTAACTGTAAATCTTCTCTTCTTTATCTATAAATTCTTTTTTTTGAATTTGTCCTGTCTTTTTTAGCATTCTTAAGTATTTTACTCTGTCAAATTATTAAAATAATTTGAATATTTGTATTATCTTATGGTATAATTAGAAAAGTTATAAGTCAGGAGTGTTTATGATAAAATTGATTTTATTAGATGTTGATGGGACATTGACAGACGGTGGAATATATCTTGGAGATAGTGGAGAAGGCTATAAAAAATTTAATGTTAAGGACGGATATGCCATAGTTACTGCCCAGAAGATTGGGATTGATTTTGGGATAATAACTGGAAAAAAGTCAAAACTTGTAGAAATCAGGGCAAAGGAATTGAAAATAAAACATTTGTATCAAGGGATTTCTGAAAAAACATTAATATTAGAGGAAATATTAGAAAAAACAGGTTTAAGTAATGAAGAAATAGCCTATATGGGGGATGACCTCAATGATTTAAATATAATGAAGTCCGTAGGAGTATCAGGAGTACCTTCAGACGGAGCAGCTGAAATTTTACAAATCGCAGAATTTGTTTCCACCAAAAAAGGTGGGGAAGGTGCTGTTAGGGAATTTGTAGAATACATATTAAAAGGAGAAGGAAAATGGGAAAAGTTTCTGGAATGTGTAAAATAAAGAATTGTAATATAAAGTTTAATAATAGTTTTAGGAGGAGTAATGGCTATAAAGTATTTGGATGCTAGAAGATTAAGAAAAGTTTTTAGTGGTGGAGGGAAATGGGTTATAAAACATGAAGAGTTATTAAATGAACTGAATGTCTATCCTGTTCCAGACGGGGATACAGGAAGTAATATGGCAATGACGTTGAATTCAATGATTACAGATATAGAGGAAAAAACTAATGAAAAAACTTCAATGAAAGAACTTGTAGAAGTCGTGGAAGAAGCTGTTTTAATGGGAGCCAGAGGAAATTCGGGAACTATCTTGTCACAAGTTATAACGGGCTTTCTCAGAGGAATAGGAGAAAAAAATAGAGTACTACCGATTGATGTTGCAGAAGCACTGGTAAGTGCGAAGAAAATGGCTTATGAAGCTGTAAGTGAGCCGGTGGAAGGAACAATGCTGACAGTAATAAGAAAAATATCGGAAAAGGCAGAGGAAAAAGCTCAAAATTCAGATGATCTTGTTGCATTTTTAAAGGAGTTAACAGATGCGGCAGGTAAAGCGGTCGAAGAAACACCTGAACTGTTACCTAAGTTAAAGGAAGCAGGAGTTGTTGATGCCGGAGGAAAAGGGTTGTTTTTTTTATTTGAAGGTTTTTATAAGGTTACGACAGAGCTTAATTTACTTGCAGAACTTCAAAAATCTCAAGTTAAGGAAAATGAATTCGATAAAACTATAGCGAATATCGATCATGACCCTGGAAGCATACATTTTCAATATTGTACTGAATATATAATCTTAAACGGAGAATTTGATACTGAAGAATATAAAAGAAGAGTGCTAGAACTTGGGGATTCTGCAGTATTTGCCCAGACATCAAAGAAGTTTAAGACGCATATTCATACAAATCATCCAGGGAAAGCGATGGAAATTGCCCTTGAATACGGTCCTCTTGAAAAAATGAAGATAGAAAATATGAAATTACAGCACGATAATTTACAAATATTCAGTGAAAAGGATGAAGCAAAACTATTTAAAAACAAAGTACTTAATAAGACTTATTCCGGGTATATAATTTTAGCTGATTCTGAAAACCTTAAGGATGAATTTCTAAAAGAAGGGGCAGATATGGTGATTTTAGGAGGACAAAGTAAAAATCCAAGTGTTCAGGAAATATTGTCAGCCATAAATCAGTTGGATAAAGATATTATATATATCTTCCCGAATAACAAAAATGTAATAACGACGGCAAAACTGGCAGCAGAAAAATCAGATAAAAATATTGTAGTATATGGGACAAAGACTATGCTGGAAGGATACTACTGTCTGAAAAACAAGGATATGGATATAGAGGAGCTGAAAAATACTGAAAAGAGAAACTATTCTATTGAAATAACAAAGGCTGTAAGAGACACTACAGTGGACAATCTAGTTATAAAAAAAGATAGTTATATAGGTCTTGTTAATGGAAAAATCAAGTACACTGAGTCTTCGTTAAACCAACTGGTTAATGGGATTTTAGAAGAACTTTTATCAATAAATACAATAAATGCAGTTGTATCTGAAGGAAAGGAAAAGTCTGAAGAAACGAAGAAATTTATTTCAGAAAAGTTAAAGGGAATAAAGACGACTTACCTTAATGGGGGACAGGAAAACTATAATTACTATATTTATATAGAAAATAAAGATCCGAATATGCCGGAAATAGCAATTCTCACTGATTCAGTTTCGGATTTGTCTGATGAAGATATAATGGGTCTTCCGATAAAAATAGTTCCATTAAAGATAGATATCAATGGAGAAGTATATAAAGACGGCCTTGAAATGTCCAAAGATGACTTTTGGCATAGACTTACGGCTGAAGGAAGTGATAACTTGCAAATAAAGACATCGCAGCCGTCACCACAGGATTTTCTTAATGCCTATAATAAATTATTTGATAAGGGATATAAGAAAATAATCTCTATACATCCATCATCAAAGCTGAGCGGAACTGTACAAGCAGCACGAGTGGGAAGATCCCTTACCAACAGGGAAGATGATATTGAACTGGTGGATAGTATGGGAGCTTCACTTTTGCAGGGGATATTAGCTCTGGAAGCAGGTAAAAAAGCGGCAAAAAAAGAGAAGTTTGGGGAAATAATAAATTGGATTAATTCCTACAAAAATAAAGGAAAACTGCTTATGATTGTTCCAGATCTAAAATATCTTGAAAGGGGAGGAAGAATTGGAAAGGCAAGTTCTATGATTGCAGGAGCATTGCAACTGAAACCGATTTTGACGGTTAGTCAAGGGGAAGTTACTGTTGAAAAAAAAGTTCTTGGTGAACGGAATGCACAAAAGTACATCGAAAAATATATAAAAGATGAAAGTAAAAAGCAAAGTGTCGTATTATGTACAGCCTGGGGAGGAGGACCGGAGGAGCTGGAAAATATAGCAAAAATTCATTATGAAATAGGGGAAAGTTCTAAAATTAGCTTTTCCATATTAAATAGACAGATTGGACCGATAATAGGGGCTCATGCAGGACCGGTTTACGGTGTGTTTATATTTCCTAGATTAAGCTGATGAAGATAGAAATTTTATAAGAAAAATAAGTGAGGAAACAGTTTTGGAGTCAATGCATTGTGATGAAATAATATCAACAAATGAAATTTTAAGAAGAAAGTTAAGGCCAATTGAATTTGAAGTTATACTTGAAGAAGGAGAAGCACAAGAGAATAAAGCTTCATATTTTTGGAATGAAAGAAAAAATATACAGTATCCTAGTGAAGGAACTGCAATTTTTTCCTTTGCAGTTAAAGATAACTTAGACTTGGAGGAAAAAATTAATGTATTCAGTAGTTATATAGTACTGGAAGTTTTGAAAGGATATATAGGCTCATTAAACGATAAATCAGAGGGAAATGGTTTATCAATAAAGTGGCCCAACAATGTTTATTATGGAAACAGAAAAATATGCAGGGTTTTATGTGAAAAGATAAGAGATAATATAATAATAGGAATAGAGTTAAATGTAAATAACCGAACTCTAGAAAATCATGGGATAGTATCCCTTTATGAAATTTGTGGCATAGAAAAATCCGTATCAGAAGTAATAGAAAAAATAATAAAAACCTTCAAGGAGAAAATCGAAGATATAAATAAGGAATGGGAGAATACTTTAAAAATAATAAATGAAAATAACTATCTAAAAAATAAAAAGATAAATATCGAAAGAAATGGTAGATACATCGAAAAAGAATACAGGGTCTTACGAATAGATAGGAAAGGTAAAATATCAATTATAGCAAAAGGTGACAAAGATGAGTTAAAGTTTTCTTATTTGAAATTTAAAATTTTATAGTCTGTATTTTTATTTTAAGTTCAAAACTAATAAAAAAGGTGGTTTGAGAAATACAGATAAAAAAACTAAAAAAAGGGTATTGACAAAGGAGGATAAATTTGATAGAATGCTATTTGTCGATTGGGAAGATTGACGAAGGGACAATGGCAATTATGACAGAGGCGAGATAGAAAATAAGATAAGAAGA
>JBGXYD010000105.1:0-17689 GCA_041815005.1 Leptotrichia sp.
AAAAATGGCTGACAAATATTTTATAGAAAAGCTTCAATATAAACTTATTGAAAAGAATTTTGAAATACCTTTTGCTAAATGCTATGACTTATACTTTAAAAGTATTGACGGTTCGGAAATATATTCTAAACTTATAGTTCCTTCAAATATAGAAAATCGAAAGATACCGTTCCTTATGAAGTTTCACGGATATCAAGGGCAGGGCTCAGACTGGAGCAGGCATTTAGGATTAGTTGCTTCAGGGATGGGGCTTGTAGTACCTGATGTACGAGGACAGGCAGGAAAATCAAAAGATAACGGAGTTTTTGAAGGGATTACGGTAAGAGGACACATAGTAAGGGGACTCAAGGAAGGGAAAAACAAGATTTTTTATAAAAGTGTATTTTTAGATATGTATCTTTTGTCAAAAATAATAGAAAATCTTGAATATACTGATAAGGAGAATATAAAAGTATTTGGTGAATCTCAGGGGGGAGCCCTTGCAGCAGTATGTGCAGGACTAAATCCGAATATAAAGGAAAGTTTTATAATATACCCTTTTTTAAGTGATTATAAGAAGGTAGTTCAGCTAAAGGTGGTAACAGATGCATATACAGAGCTTTACAGATATTTTAAGTTTATAGATCCGTTTCATGAAACGGAAGAGGAAGTATTTGACACTCTTTCATATATAGATATAAAAAACTTTGCTCATAGAATACAGGGAAATACCATATTTATTGCAAGTTTGATGGATGATGTATGTCCACCTGAAACTCAATTTGCAGTTTACAATAATCTTGTATGTAATAAAAAACTGTTTGTTTTACCTGAATATGCACACGAAGCCATAAATGTCAAGGTTGAGGATATGGTATATAACTGGGCTGCAGGGAGCAGTATAGGAGAACAAAGTAATAAATACAGAAAAGATGAGGAGGTCGGATGATGGGAAAAAAAAATAAGTTTGAAAAAAAACATAGGGGCATTGAAAATCCATTTACAGGGTACCTCTTCATTATGCCACAACTTATTTTATTTATAATATTTATATTATATCCTATATTTGAGGGATTTAAAATGAGTCTTTTTAGGGCTACATATGCAGAAGATATATTTGTAGGACTGGAAAATTACAGGATTTTATTTGAAGACCCTGTATTTATAAAGTCAATGATAAATACAATAATATTTGTAATAGGTATAGTTTTTATGACCATCATATTTGGACTCTTTGTAGCTACAACGGTATATGATAAAAATCCAAGATATATCTCTTTTATAAGGGGAAGTTACTATCTGCCTGTAATGGTCTCTATGGTTGTTATGAGTATGGTCTGGAACTTTTTATTAAATCCTGCCAATGGACTCATTACATATCTTTTTAATAATATGGGCATGAAAAACATAAATTTGCTTGGAAATGTGAATACAGTCATGTATACAATAATATTTGTAACCTTTGTAGGAAATGTGGGTCAATCTATAATACTTTATATTGCGGCAATGATAGGTATACCGGCTGATTATTTTGAGGCGGCGGAAATAGACGGTGCATCCAGATGGCAGAGAATAACTAAAATACTCATACCGATGGTAAAACCTACGACCCTTTATCTAACGGTCATAAATATAATAGCAGTATTAAAAATCTTTGTAGTAATACAGCTCTTAACAGGGGGAGGACCTAATAATGCTTCTGTTACAATGATGTATTATTTATATCAAAATGCCTTTGTATATAATAATACAGGAGTGGCTGCAGCAGTAGGGGTACTTATGTTTGTATTTGCTGTGTTACTTTCAATACCGCAGTTTAAGGCATTTGGGAATAGAAAATAGGAGGTAGTGGAAAATGAACTTTAAAGGAAAATTAAAGAGAATGGGGACATACGACCTTGTTTCCAATATAATTGTGTTCGTTTTAGCTATAGGAGCTCTGAGCCCTTTGCTATGGCTTGTAACAAATTCTCTGAAGGTTTCAGCAGATATATTTAAAATGCCTCCAGACTGGATACCTAAATATATATACTGGGGTAACTATCAGGAACTTTTTAAGAATCAGCCGGCATTCAGGTGGTTGTTTAACAGTTTTTTTGTATCATTTGTCACAACGTTACTTACAGTTATATTTTCATCACTTGCGGCTTATGCTTTTGCTAAGTTAAAGTTTAAGGGAAGCAACATACTTTATTATATGTTTATAGGTTCTCTCATGATACCGAAAGAAACGTTTATCATTCCATTGTTTAAAATAGTTACTGCCTTTAGGTGGATAGGGACATACCAAGCATTTATAGTTCCTAATTTAGCAACTTGTTTCGGAGTATTTCTACTAAAGGGATTTTTTGAACAGATACCCGATTCCATAAGGGAGTCTGCTAAAATTGAAGGGGCTACAGAATGGGAGATATTTTTAAAGATAATGCTGCCTATAGCCAAACCGGGAATAGGTGCTTTATTCATATTGAATTTTGTAACAGTCTGGAATGATTATTTGTGGCAGTTATTAATGTCTGTAAATAAGGAAATAAGCACACTTACAGTGGGAGTGGCAGGACTTATGCAGGATTTAAATCCTAATTTCGGATTGAAGGTTGCAGGTGCGGCTGTTGCCTCACTTCCAATGATAATAATATTTGCTTTGTTTCAACAATATTTTACTAAAGGGATATCTGCCGGAGCAGTTAAAGAGTAAATTAATTTATAAAAATAATATAATAATAAAAAAATTAGGAGGTAAAAAAAATGTTGAAAAGATTTTCTGGTTTATTAATTTTTATTTTACTTTTTACACTTATATTAAGTTGTGGAGGTGGAGCGAAAAAAGATGAAGCAGCAAAAGGAAATACAGGAGCAGGTGGAAAAGAAGTAACTATTGATATATGGCTCACGCCTCAGTGGAAAGGAGTGTATTCTTCTAAAGAAGAAGGAGCGGACTATGACAGTTTTCTTAAAAAGGCTGCAGAAGAGTTTAAAAAGGAAAATCCTAACATAAATGTAAATGTACAGGTAATCCCTGGAGATCAGAGAGCAGATAAGCTGAGTGTGGCTATACAAACTAAATCATTACCTGATGCTTTCTTTGAAGCCTCTTTTGCAATGACACAGTATGCACATATGGGAGTGCTTTTACCAATAGACGACATAATAGATGAGGAATCTAGAAAGGATATTCCTCAGACAATATGGGATAATGTCATGATAGGTGGAAAGACTTATTTTTATCCTTTTATGAATAATCCCGGGACATTAGCTTATAATGCCGATTTGTTTAAAAAAGCTGGATTGGAAAAATATATTAAAGGGGAGCATGAAATAGCGACGTGGACTCTTGAGGAATATGAAATTATACTTAAGACGCTTAAGGAAAAACTTCCTGCCGATATAGCACCTATGGGATTATTTGCAAAAAATAATCAGGCAGATACATGGAACCTTTCTTGGATAAGAATGTTTGGAACACCTTATTTTGGACAGGATGGAAAACTTGTAGCAAACGATGAAGCCGGAGTAAAAGCATTGACCAAATTAGACGAATGGAGAAAAGCGGGATATACTAATACAGGTGCTGAAAGTCTTTCGTCAAATGATGTCCTTGCCCTATTCCAGAATCAAAAAATAGCCATAAACTTTGTGTCAAGTAACCTATTTATGACAATGAAGGGGGATATGGAATCAGGCAAAGGAACAAAATTTGATGTGAGACTTGCAAATATACCGGGAGAAAAAGGACCTCTTACATTCACATATGTAGTGGGAGGAATGGTATTTAATACAGGAAATAAGGAAAAAATGGAAGCAGCTAAAAAGTTTGTTAAGTTCTTTAATGAAAATAAGGAACTTATAAAAGCTTCTAAAAATAGCATTCCTGTAAGGGATTCAGTTTCTAAAGAAGCTACAGGGGAACTTCCTTATCTTCCTGCGTATCAGGCAAATGCACAGTATATATTTAATTTTTCCAACAACACACCTGGATATGCAGAACTTAGAACAATACTTTTTCCTGAACTTCAGGCGGTATTTACAGGAGCAAAAACTCCTAAACAGGCACTTGATTCCTACGTTGATTCAGGAAATAAAATAATAGAAAGAGAGCAGAAAAATTCTCTTGCCCTCAAAAAATAACATAAAAAATTAAAATAGTAATTCATGTCATTCATAGGGTTGTCACCTTATGAATGACTCTATATAAATCTATTGCTTAATTAATGATCTGTAAAGTAAATATAATTGATTAAGTAAGCAAAGGATAAAAAATAAATAAGGGAGAAAAACAGGATATGATTTTTACCAATTTAAATGACGGTTTACAGAATAAGGCTTTATCTTTACAAATACAGAAATGTCTTGAATTTTCAAAAAAGGAACCTCTTGTGGAATATACCCCAGGTAGTTATGAAATTCCCAATGAAGGGATAAAGTTTAATGTATTAAATTACGAGACAAAGTCTGAAAACGAAAGTTTCTGGGAGAGTCATCTAAAATATATTGATGTACAGATTATGCTTAAAGGAAGTGAGTATATCGCCTTTAATAACATACATAATATGGAGGAAGAAACAAGAAATATTGAAAATGACTTTATAAAGCATAAAGGAAAGGAAATGTATAAAGTTCTTATAACAGACGGAGATGTTTTAGTATTTTTCCCTGAAGATGTTCATATGCCTGGATTATCAGTTGAAAAACCCAAAAATATAGTTAAAGTAGTTTTTAAAATAGATGTTAATACCCTTTAAAATATGTTATACTATTTTATAACATAACTTTTATAAATTAAAATAGAAAAGGATGGGTATAAAAATGAAATATGTAGAAAACTTTAATGAAAAACTGGGAAAATACGCTGAAATAATTGTAAAAATAGGAGCAAATGTGCAAAAAGGTCAAAAGGTATGGATAAACTGCTCGACAGATTCGTTACCGCTAGTGCATAAAATAACCGAACTTGCCTATAGGGAAGGTGCCAGTGATGTAAACATAAAACTGACAGATGATACACTTAGCAGAATACATGCAGAATACAAGAGTATAGATGAATATTCCCGTATTTCTGAATGGTATGTAAAGGAAATAAATGAATATCTGGACAGTAATGTGGCAATTATCCATATTATAAGCAGCTCTCCCAATCTTTTTTCAGGAGTTGATCCTGAAAAGCTTGGAGCTCATGCTAGAAATCGGGGAGAGGCCTTAAAATATTATCGTTCATGTATAATGAATGATGTGAATTCGTGGACAATAGCCAGTTATCCTTCTGCCGAATGGGCAAAGGTGGTATTTCCTGAAGAATCTGATACGGACATAGCACAGGCTAAGCTGATGGATGTCATAATGGAAACAGTAAGAATAAATACGGAGAATCCTGTGGAGGAGTGGGAAAAACATATAAAGAGATTGACAGAGAAGGCAGAATATTTAAACAGAAAATCTTTTTCAGCTCTTCATTATAAATCTGAAGGGACGGATCTTGTGGTAGGGCTTCCTGAAAATCACATATGGGTGGCTGCCGGAAGTGAAAATGCAAAAGGAGTATCTTTTTTGCCGAATATGCCGACAGAAGAAGTATTTACAGCAGGGGATAAATATAGTGCTGAGGGATATGTGACAAATAAAAAGCCTCTTTCCTATCAAGGAAACATAATTGATAATTTTAAGCTTACTTTTAAGGAAGGTAAGGTAGTGGAGTTTGAGGCTGAAACAGGTTATGATATATTAAAACAGCTTCTTGAAACGGATGAAGGGGCAAAAAGAATAGGAGAAGTAGCCTTGGTTCCCCATAACTCGCCCATATCTCTTTCAGGAATACTATATTATCAGACTCTGTTTGATGAAAATGCATCAAATCATTTGGCATTAGGGGCTGCATATCCTACAAATATGCTAAACGGAACTGAAATGAGTGAAGAGGAGCTTGATAAGGCACATGTGAATGTATCTATTACCCATGTAGATTTCATGATTGGAGATGAGAAAACAGATATAGACGGAATAAACAAGGACGGTACAAGAGAACCTGTATTCAGAAATGGAAACTGGGCATTTTAAGGGAATAAGAGTCAAAATGATGAATACTGAAGGAGGGTATTAATAATGTCAAAAGTAATATTAAATAAAGTCGAGAAACAGTATCCAAACGGTTTTAAGGCAGTTCATGGTATAGACCTTGAAATAAAGGACGGAGAATTTATGGTGTTTGTAGGGCCTTCGGGATGTGCCAAATCTACAACATTGAGAATGATAGCAGGACTAGAGGAGATAACTGGAGGAGAAATCTATATAGGAGATAGACTGGTAAATGATATACCGCCTAAGGATAGGGGAATAGCCATGGTATTCCAGAACTATGCCCTTTATCCACATATGACAGTATATGAAAATATGGCATTCGGTCTTAAACTGAAGAAAACCCCTAAGGAGGAAATAGACAGACGTGTTAAGGAAGCAGCGGAGAAACTTGAAATAACGGAGCTTCTAGACAGAAAGCCAAAAGAGATGTCAGGAGGGCAGAGACAGAGGGTGGCGTTAGGAAGAGCGATAGTAAGAGAGCCGGAAGTGTTTTTATTTGATGAGCCTCTGTCCAACCTTGATGCTAAACTTAGGGTATCAATGCGTGTAAGAATAACACAGCTACATCAGGAACTTAAGACTACAATGATTTATGTAACCCATGATCAGGTGGAAGCTATGACAATGGGCGATAGAATAACAGTAATGAAAGCAGGAAGGATAATGCAGGTGGACACTCCCTTAAATCTATATCATTATCCTGCCAACAAGTTTGTAGCAGGATTTATAGGGTCGCCTACAATGAATTTGGTGGATGGAATACTGATAGAACGTGAGGGAAGAATCTATGTAGATCTCAATGGAGCAGAGCTTGAGCTGTACGGAGAAAAGGCTGAAAAGGTGAAGAAGCATATAGGAAAACGTGTAACCTTTGGGATAAGGCCGGAAAATATAAGTGTACATCATGAGGAGGATAACCTATCGAAAAAGGGAGAAGTAAGTGTAGTGGAACAGATGGGGAATGAGGAATATATATACTTTACTCTAAAGGGTTATCAGATGACATGTAGGATAAATGTAGAAAATGTAGGTGATGTTGTGGAGAAAAGAGGGGAAAGAATATTTAGGTTTGATATAAGTAAGGCACATATATTTGACATAGAAACTGAAGAGAACATAAGTCTTTGAAATTGACAATATAAAATTTAGATAAAACTGCTTTGAAAACAGGTTATTTCATTTATGAAATTGCTGTTTTTTAAAGCAGTTCTTTATTTTAGCCATAGTTAATTTTTATCTCAGCAAGTATCATAAAATACCTTTAAATCGGTATAATTATAAAGAGAATCCTTTCTTCCAATTTGCTGACCATATGGTAAATGTTTTCTTTTTTTAAGTACTTTTTCAAATTTTTTCTTATTTTTTTTACTGACCCTAAATATATGGCTTTGTTTGTTATTTGAAAACAAATTGACAAGAAAATTAAAAAATGATAGAATGGTATGATTATAAATCAATCACACTTTGTTTTATTTGAAGGTAGGGTGTTATCCAATTAGAGATAATCTGCCTTTTAAAGATAAGTGGGAGAAAAACCAAAAAAAATTAGGAGGAAAAAGATGGCAGTAATTACAATGAAACAATTATTAGAGGTAGGAGCTCATTTTGGGCATCAGGCAAAGAGATGGAACCCAAAAATGAAACCTTATATTTTTACAGAAAGAAATGGAATACACATATTGGATTTACACCAGACATTATCAGCAACAGAAAGAGCTTATGAGTTTGTAAGGGAGATTTCATCAGAAGGAGGGAAAATCTTATTCGTAGGTACAAAAAAACAGGCTCAAGAGGCAGTTAAGGAAGAGGCTGAAAGAGCTGGAGGGTTCTATGTAAACCATAGATGGCTAGGAGGACTTCTAACTAACCTTAATACAATAAAAACTAGGGTAAAAAGACTTAAGGAACTTGAGGAAATGGATGCTGACGGAACACTTGATACTGCTTATACAAAAAAGGAAGCAGGTCTTTTAAGAAAAGAAATGTCAAAACTTTCAAAAAATATCGGTGGAATAAAAGAAATGAAAAAATTACCGGCAGGTTTATTTGTAGTGGATATAAAGAAGGAATTTCTTGCACTGGAAGAGGCTAAAAAGCTTGGAATACCTGTTATAGCTTTAATAGATACAAACGTTGATCCTGAACTTGTAACTTACAAAATACCTGCAAACGATGATGCAATAAGATCCATAAAGCTTTTCTCTCAAGTTATTGCTAATGCAGTCGTTGAAGGAAATGGAGGAATTGAAGGTGTTATAACTGAGAATGATGACGTGGAGGAAACTGAGGAAATCATAGAAGAAACAGTTGTGGAAGAATTTGAAACGGAAATTGTTGAAGAAATTACAGAAGCATAATTTTTGAACAATCAGAAAAATTGATGAACTCCTTTATTCTTATTTAAATCGTGATGATTACATTTATATTAAGAATATTGTTGTAATTAATATTAATTGAAATATTAAATGGTGAAAAATAGGTGTAGGATTATGAAAAAAAAGTTAGTAGGACTGTTTCTATTACTATCTCTAAGCATTCTAGGTGGACAAGCTGAAAGTGATCAAGTGAAAGAAAAATATGATCTAAAGCATGATATTACATATATAGATGCATATTATGAAATAGATTTTCTTAAATATAATAATATGTATTCCAATGAGAAAAGGGCTTTTAAGGACAAATACATAAAATACAATGAGGAAAAGGACTACAGGAATTTGATCCTGTTATTAAAAAAATATATTGAAAAATATCCAAATGATTCATTTGCCTACGAAACTCTAGGCACCATATATTCTGCACAGGAAAATTTGGAAGAATCGGAAAAAAACTATTTGAAAGCTATAGAGTTAGGTAATGATGATACAGGGAAATATTCTTTAGCTCTCCTATATTTAAATAAAAAGGGAAAAGAAAAAATAGGCGAGAAATATATTGAAGAATTGGAAAATAGAGGTTATAAATCACATGAGAGTCTCAAAGAACTTAGAAATAATAAAAACTTTGCATTTATAGGAAATGCCTATGCGATATTTAAATTAGCAGCTTTTTATAATAATTATGGAAATTATAAGTTGTCAGAAAAGTATGCAACAGAATTTTTAGAATTTGATAAGGAAAATACAGAAATTTTGAACATACTGAGTGAAGCATATAATAATCAGAAAAAATATACACAATCTGAGAAATTCTTTTTACCGCTTGCGCAAAAGGGAAATGCCCAAGCCCAATACCTTCTTGCGATTGGTTATTATCATTCCGAAAAGCTTGAGGAGGCAGAAAAGTGGGTCAAGAAGGCATTGGCAGAATCTGAAAGAAGAAAAAGCTCTCATAATACTGAAATATCAAGGAATTTATTAAATCTGATAAATTCAAAACAAAATAAAAAATAAATGAAATTTAGGAGGGAAATAAAGTGGCAATTACAACAGCACTTATTAAAGAATTAAGAGAAAGAACAGGAGCAGGAATGCTTGACTGTAAAAAAGCATTGGAAGAAAATGGCGGAGATATTGAAAAGGCAATTGACTGGCTAAGGGAAAAGGGAATCGCCAAAGCAGCTAAGAAATCTGGGAGGATTGCAGCTGAAGGACTGGTTTTTGCAGCGGTTTCTCCTGACAGAAAAAAGGGAGCTGTGTTAGAATTCAACTCTGAAACGGACTTTGTTGCTAAAAATGATGAATTTAAGTCATTTGGGGAGAAGCTGGTAGAACTGTCATTAACTCATGATTTGACAAGTGAAGATGAATTAAAGGCATTTGAGATGGACGGGAAAAAAGTAGAAGATATCTTGACTGAACTGATAGCAAAAATCGGTGAAAATATGAATATAAGAAGGTTAAAACTAATTTCAACAGATGGTTTCATTGAGACATATATCCATCTTGGAGGGAAAATAGGAGTTCTTCTAAATGTTTCTGGGGAAGCTACACCTGAAGCATTGGAAAAGGCAAAAGGAGTGGCTATGCATATAGCAGCTATGGATCCTAAATATTTGGATTCATCTCAGGTTACAGCAGATGACCTTGAAAGAGAAAAGGAAATAGCAAGACATCAGTTACAGGCTGAAGGAAAGCCATCTGATATTATAGAAAAAATACTTGATGGAAAAATGAGAAAATTTTATGAGGAAAATTGTCTCGTGAACCAGAAATATGTTAGAGATGACAGTGTAACTGTTGAAAAATTCATTGCCCCTAGTTCAATAATATCTTTTGACAGATTTAAGGTTGGAGAAGGAATTCAAAAGGACGAAGTTGATTTTGCTGCAGAAGTAGCTGCACAAATAGCAGGAAACTAAAATAAGGGGGGATTCCCCCTTATTTTTAAAAATTTCTAAAGGAGAAAGCCTATGCTAAAATATAAGAGAATATTGTTAAAATTAAGTGGGGAAGCTTTGGCAGGAGACAAGGATTTCGGATTTTCAAGCAGTGTTTTGGATAGTTTCGCAAGACAAGTAAAAGAGGTGCATGAAAAAGGTGCTGAAATAGCTATCGTAATCGGAGGCGGAAATATATTCAGGGGAATAACTGGCATGGAAGAAGGATTTGACAGAGTAACAGGAGACACAATGGGAATGCTTGCTACCATAATGAATGGACTTGCCCTTCAGGATTCAATAGAAAGGCTGGGAATACCTACGAGAGTTCTTACTGCAATACAGATGCCTCAAGTGGCAGAACCTTTTATAAGAAGAAGAGCCATAAGGCATCTTGAGAAGAAAAGGGTAGTGATATTTTCCGGTGGGACGGGAAATCCATATTTTACGACTGATTCATGTGGAGCTTTACGTGCAGTGGAAATAGGTGCAGATGTCCTTGCCAAAGGTACAAAGGTTGATGGGATTTATGACAAGGATCCCATGAAACACAAAGATGCAGTAAAATACGAAACAGTAACTTTTGATGAAGCAATAGGTAAAAATTTAGGGGTTATGGATACAACAGCCCTTTCCCTATGCCGTGAAAATAATATGCCAATTATAGTTTTTAATGCATTGGAAGAAGGAAATATATTAAAGATGATTCAGGGAGAGAATCTTGGAACTTTGGTTGTTAAAAGTTAAAAAGTGTAAATCTATATTAATTTGAGGTGGTATAAATGTTGGAAAGTATTTTAAAAGAGTCGGAAAATAAAATGGAAAAATCTGTGGAGAACACAAAAGAAAAGTTTTCTCATGTGAGGGCAGGGAGAGCAACAGTTTCAATGGTTGATGGAGTGACGGTGGATGCCTATGGAACACCAACACCTTTAAATCAAGTTGGAACAGTTTCTGCTCCTGAAGCAAGACTAATTACGATAGATCCTTGGGATAAATCCCTTATATCTGTGATAGAAAAGGCTATCTTGCAGGCAAATTTAGGATTTAACCCTTCAAATGATGGAAAGTTGATAAGACTGGTTGTACCGGAACTTACGGAGGAACGTAGAAAGGAATATGTCAAGTTAGTAAAAAAGGAAGCAGAAGAAGGAAAAGTGGCGATAAGGAATATAAGAAAAGATGTTAATAATAAATTGAGAAAAATGGAGAAAGATGGAGAAATAACAGAAGATGAACTAAAGTCAGGTGAAGAAAAGGTACAGAAAATGACTGACAAGTTTGTAGCTGCTGTGGAGGAAGCACTAAATAAAAAAGAAAAAGAACTACTGAAAGTGTAGCGGCTAATAAAAAAGGAGATAATTATGTCTAAATTTACTAAATTTATGAATTTTTTTAGAATAAAAAAGCATATTGCGATAGACTTAGGAACATCAAATATTTTAATCTATGATAAGGAAAAAAAGAAAATTGTATTAAATGAACCTTCTGTAATAGTTAAAGATAGAAAAACAGGAGAAATTATAGCAATAGGTAGGGAAGCAAAGGAAATGCTGGGGAAAACAGCAGAAAATATAGCAGTTATAAGGCCTTTAAATGAAGGTGTTATTTCGGATATGGATGCAACAAAGGAAATGTTAAATATGTTTATAAGAAAAACATATGGAGGTTCCCCTTTTAAACCGGAAGTGATGATTTGTATTCCACTTGAAATTACGGGTGTAGAAAAAAGGGCAATTTTTGATGCTGTAATAGGAGCAAGAAAAGTATATCTTATAGAAGAAGGAAGAGCAGCTGTGGTAGGTTCAGGAGTGAATATTTCACTTCCAGAAGGAAACACAGTCATAGATATAGGTGGTGGTTCTACGGATATAGCAATTCTTTCATTGGATGAAATAATTTCGAGCAAATCCATAAGGGTGGCAAGTGGTAAATTTGATGAAGATATTATAAGGTATGTAAAAAAGAAATTTAATCTTCTGATAGGTGAAAAGACTGCAGAAGAAATAAAAATAGAATTAGGAACTGCTATGGAGGTTCCCGAAAATGAGAATGAAATTTCAAGCATAAAGGGTAGGGATTTGGCACTGGGAGTTCCAAAGACTGTTGAAATAACTTCAAATCACGTTTATGAAGCCATAAAGGATTCATTAAATGAAATACTTTCAGCCTTAAAGGAAGTACTTGAAAAGTGCCCGCCTGAATTATCAGCAGACATATTGGACAACGGGATTATTCTGACAGGAGGAGGTTCACTTATAAAAAATTTAGACAAACGTATAGAGCAAGAGGTCAAAATTAATATAAAAAGAGCTACAAATCCTTTAGAATCAGTTGTTTTAGGGGGAGGAGCAGCATTTAACAATAAAAAACTTCTTAGAACCCTTGAAATGAAGGAAATGTAAAAAGACAAAATTGCTTCAAGATAACGGTGTTTATTAGCTAAAAGTCCGTTAAATTGAGGCTTTTTTATTATGTAAAAACTAGGAATATAAAAGCTTCCGTCTTCTGAGTAGTCATCTTCCCCATGCTTTTTTATTATGTAAAAACTAGGAATATAAAAGCATGAAAAAAGAAAAATATTGCAAATTAGAATAAAAAAGGATAAAATAAAGAATAAAATAAACCGATAGTTTGCAGGGGGATTTATGAAAATAGGACTAACAGGGGGAATTGGAACAGGAAAAAGTACTGTAGGAAGAAAACTGAAGGAGAGGGGATATCCTGTTATTGACCTTGATGTTATTTCAAGGGAAGTAATAACATATCCTGAAGTGAAAGAGAAATTGGTGGAGGAATTTGGAAGTGAAATATTGCTTGATAAAGGGGCAGCTAGAGAAAAATGGGAGATTTCTAGAAATAGATTAGGGCAAATAGTATTCAAAGATGAAAAAAAGGTAAACGTATTAAACTCTATTATGCATCCTGCAATTATAAGAAAAATGAAAAGAGAAATGGAAAAGGAGGAGAAAATTCACAGGACAGTAATAGTGGAAGTTCAGCTTCTATTTGAGGTTAATCTCGAAGGGGAGTTTGATTTCACAGTTCTTGTTTATTCGGATAAAGAAGTTCAGATGAAAAGGGTTATGGAGAGAGATAAGAGAGATTTTGAAGAGGTTAAGAACATTATAGGTTCTCAAATGGATATGGAATTAAAGAGAAAGAAAAGTGATTATATAATAGAGAACAATGGAAGTATGGAAGAGCTGGATAATGAAATAGAAAAATTTGTAAGAAAATTGGAAGAAATAGTAGGAAAATCAAATTGAAAACCGTAATATAGAAGATTTTAATAAAAATTTCCAATAAAAAAATCTTTATGAAAATATTAAATGATAAAGATTTAATTAAAATTTAAGAGTAAGACAGTAAGGAGAAAAAACATGAAAACAATAAGCAAAATCATATTATTAATTCTGGTTGGAGTTCTAGCATGGCTAAGCATTCCCTTTAATGTACTTGTCGTAGGAAGCGATGCCAGACCAAATCAGGAAATAAAAGGATCCAGAAGTGATGCAATTGTGGTATTGAAGGTGGTTCCTTTACTTGCCAAAATAAAGATGATATCTATTCCTAGGGATACATATACGGAAATTCCGTGTGAAGGTGGGAAAAAAGATAAAATAACCCACTCCTTTGCTTATGGAAGTCTTTCAAATGAAGAGCATGGAGGGATAAAATGTACGTTAAAATCTGTGGAAAATCTGCTTGATACAAAAATAAACTATAGTGTAGTATTTAGATTCGATGATGTTATAACTTTGACAGATATTATAGGGGGAGTTGAAATAAAGGCAAACCATAGCTTTGTTCAGGATAAACAGAAGTTTGTGGAGGGAGAAACCTATAATATTAAGGGAGAAAGGGCATTGGCTTATACAAGACATAGAAAAACTGACAGTGCCTTTAAAAGGGACGAAAGACAGAGACAGGTGATGCAGAGTATTGCAAAAAAACTTGTTTCCCCTTCAGGATGGGTTTATTTAAGACCAGTTTATAATTATATGCATGAAAAAATGGAAATATCCTTTAACCCTGTAAAAATATTATCTACATTACCGGCAGTACTTATAAATAAGACAAAGTTTGATCAGTACGAAATAAAGGGAGATGGGAAAATGATGAAAGGGGTATGGTATTTTATCCCATATGAAAATTCTCTTGAGGAAGCCAGAAATGAATTTAAGGTGTATTTCTAATTGAAGAGATGGTCGGCTTAAAAATAATATACTTTATTGAAAGGAAAAAAGTAACAGAAAATCTTAATGAATAATAATTTTATTTATTAGGAGTGTAGCCTTTATAAATGACGATGTCTAATATCAATGAAAGGAGGAAGAACTGTTGGAAATTAGGAAGGCGGAATTTGTAAAATCTGCTGTTTTTGAAAAGGATTATCCTGAATTTCTTGGGATAGAATTTTCCTTTATAGGAAGATCCAATGTAGGGAAATCTTCCCTCATAAACTTTATAACTAACAGAAGAAATCTTGCAAGGACAAGTAAGACTCCTGGAAGAACACAGCTTATAAATTATTTTCTTATAAATGAGGAAGTGTATTTTGTGGATTTACCGGGATACGGATTTGCAAAGGTTCCTGAGGCGGTAAAGCGAAACTGGGGGAGAACAATAGAATCCTATCTCAAATCTGATAGGAAAAAGGTAGTGTTTTTGCTTCTAGACATAAGAAGGGTTCCTTCAAAGGAGGACATGGAAATGCTCAAGTGGCTGGAGCACTATGAAATAGAATATTATATCATATTCACAAAGACTGATAAGCTTTCAAATAATGAGAGATTTAAACAGCTTAAGGAAATAAAGAAAAAGCTGATTTTTAATAATGAAGATGTGTTTTTTTCATCAGCATTAAAAAATAATGGAAGAGAAGAAATTGTAAACTTCATATTTGACAGGATTACTGAATATGAGAAAAAGAAAGATTAATATTGTAAACTTTTAATGTTGTTGGTAAAATGGAGGAAAATCAAAAATATTAATGAAGAAGGACTTTGTTTATTAATATTATAGACTTTTGTAAATGAAAAATAGATAATAAATAAATTATAGGAGGAAAATTATGATTTTTGGAATGATTTTTTTAGGAATTTTAGTATTTTTAGCAATGATAGGTATAGGAATATATAATAAATATGTAAAGCTTAAAAACTTAAATGAGGAAGGCTGGAGCGGAATAGAAATATACCTCCAAAAAAGGCTTGATTTGATACCGAATATAGTAAATACAGTAAAGGGATACGCAAAGCATGAGCAGTCTACTTTGGAGAATGTAGTAAAGCTGAGAAGCCAGATGATGTCTATCGATACAAAGGATATAGATAATATTGAAAAGATACAGAAAATTGAAAATGAGCTGACAAAGACTTTAAGATCCATAATGATGCTACAGGAAAACTATCCAGACCTGAAGGCAAATGAAGGGTTTTTAAAGCTTCAGGATCAGCTTTCCCAAATTGAGACAGAAATACAAAGTTCTAGAAAATACTATAATGGAACTGTAAGAGATAGAAATACCTTTGTGGAAACATTCCCCAACAATCTTTTCGGAGGGATATTCGGATTTAAGAAGGCAACCTTCTTTGATGCTGTAGAAGGTGCAGAAAGAGCACCTGAGGTAAGTTTCTAATAAAGACTGGGAAAAAGAAAGATCACTAAAGGAGACTTTAAAAAGGAGGGCTTTCAAAAGGGAAATGTCCCCAAACTGGAATATTCCGAAAGGAGGATGAGCTTTTAATGGCATTTTCTAAACATAAAAAGAAATTTAAGTTTACAAACTTTGTGTCTATCATGGCACTGCTGTTTCTTTTGTCAAATACCCTGCTGTTAATGGGGGAATCAATAAAAAACTACAGTGTAGAGATACTTATAAACAGAAATGGATCCCTTACAGTAAATGAACGTATAGACTACGAATTTGATAATGGATATAAGCATGGAATTTACAGGGATATCCCTCTACGTTCCCAGAAAGGGGGTGTAGATATTCATAAGTCCTTTGTAGAGATGCATTCTATTAAGAGAAACGGTATTCCTGAAGAATACACTTCAAAAAACTTTTATGAAGGAATAAGATACAGAGTAGGTTCTCAAGATAGATATGTAAATGAAGGAATAAATACTTATGAATTTAACTATACCATATACAATACTATATTTGAAAAGGATGGGATTCATCAAATATATTATAATGCCATAGGACAGTTTTGGTCTGTTCCTATAGAAAAGGGTGAAATTATCCTGAAATATGCAGAGGATCATCCTTTGGATAAAAGTGAAATAGAAAAACTGGAGGTACATACAGGAGAATATGGAAAAACACTGGATAATTATGTTGTAAATGATGATAAAGGACTTGTTGAAATAAAAACGATAGAGGAGCTTCCTGCATATAACGGGGTTACATTTCTAATAAATCTGAAGACTGATAAAATAACTCCCACTATTATAGATAAATTGAAGGTTCTTTATTATGCGGATCCCCTTATATTGATAGGTCCCTTCATGATAATAATATTGGCGATATATTTCTTTATTACATGGAATTTATTTGGGAAAGATCCCGCCAAAAAGGCTATTGTTCCAGAATTTAATATACCTAAAACCATATCTCCAATGTATGCCGCATACATAAATGGATCAAGGGAGCCTAAGGAACTTCTCACAGTGGGAACATTTTCATTACTGTCAAAAGGATATATAAAGGCAGATGACGATGAAGGGACAGGGCATAATGTAAAATACAATCTGAATAATGAAGAAGTAAGGGTATCCGAGCTTCCTTTTGAGGAAACAAAGTTGCTAAATTCTCTTTCTAAGGATAAAGATGATATATTTAAAAATGGAGATGCCCTCTATCATGCAGCCTCGGACATTATGAACCAGTTGGGGGATAAGTATAATAGCAGGGTTTATAAAAGTAACTGGGGGTTTGTATTTCCCTTTGTTGTGGCTATTATCGCAACTTTTATTATGGCTTTTGGGAATATGGACTTCTTTACAATTTTGTTTGATGGAGGCGGTTTTTTCATGATCGCGGTAATTATTATTTTTAGTTCCTTTATTCCTATAATTACAACTTTTATAAAGGGAAAAGGCGGTGGAAAAACTTCTCTGTTTATATGGGGTATATTGTCAGTAATAGTATTATTTGTAGCATTAAATCTAGGAGCAACAGTGTTTATAATGACGGCAGCTATTTTAATAATGACCTTTATATATTTAAAGTTAATAGGTAAATATACAGACACAGGTCTTAGGATGAAAGAGTATCTGGAAGGTATGAAAATGTATATAAAGACTGCA
>JBGXYD010000106.1:0-9796 GCA_041815005.1 Leptotrichia sp.
AATCATAGCTTAAGTCACAACCCCATGCAATGGCAGAAAAATCTCCATCTCCGAGCTCTATAAGTACTTCCACCTTTTTCAACTAAAGTATTATTTTAAAAAATATTTATATTAAATACTCTGCTTGTTTAAACTTTTATTTTGTTCCAAAAATCCTATCTCCCGCATCACCCAATCCAGGATAAATATAGGCTTTATCAGTAAGACCCTTATCAACAGAAGCTATATACAGATCAACTTCAGGATGTTTATCCAATACTTTCTTTATTCCTTCAGGAGCTCCTATTATGCAAAGCATAGTAATATTTTTGACCCCTTTTTCCTTTAAGTAGTCGATAGTGTAAATCATGGAACCCCCTGTCGCAAGCATAGGATCTATAACAAAAACTTGACTTTCTGAAACATTCGAAGGCATTTTTGCATAATAGTAGACCGGTTCTAATGTTTCTTCATTTCTATATACCCCCAGATGACCTACCTTTGCATTGGGAAGAAGCTGTAGAATGCCATCTATCATTCCAAGCCCTGCCCTTAATATGGGAACTAAGGTTATCGGTTCGTCAAGAACCTTCGTTGTAGTTTTCTGAATAGGTGTTTCTGTTTCTATTTCCTTTAACTGAAGATGTTTAGTTGCCTCATATACCATAAGACCTGCTATCTCGTTTAAACTCTCCCTAAAAAGTTTTGTATCACTATCTTTTCTCCTTAAATTTGTTAATTTATGTTCTATTAAAGGATGTTTTAATTCATAAACTGCCATTATCGATTTCCTCCATTTCCAAATAGTTTTTAATATTGTCTCCTGTTTCATTATATTTTAAAAAAACAGAGAATACTATTAAAAAAATAGTATCTCTGTTTATATTAATTTTATAAGTTATATTTTTTCTTAAATTTATCAACTCTTCCTGTTTCATCAACAAATTTGGACTTCCCTGTATAGAACGGGTGTGAAGTTGAACTTGTCGCAACCTTAATTACAGGATATTCTTTACCTTCAAAAGTTGTTGTTTCCTTTGAATTTTTAGTAGATTTAGTTAAAAATCTTTCGCCGTTGCTTGTATCTTCAAACACTACAAATTTGTATTCAGGATGTATATCGTTTCTCATTACTGACTCCTTTCTATCTATCAATTTTTTCAAATCGTTCTCATAGTTCTAAACTATAATATCACATTTTGAGAGTATTTTCAAGTTATTTTTGATTCTATCTGATTTTTTCCACTTCCCTGTAATCTCCAGAATGCTCAATGACTTGGTCTTATCTATAAGAAACATTCAAATTTTTATTTTGAGATCTCATTTTAAAGTGATTATCTTTTAACCCTTTAAAGTTTTTATAACCTTTTCCAGAATCACTATTCCCTTATCAATTTCTACACTGCTCACATTAAAGGGTGGAAAGAACCTTACTACATTATTACCTGCACCAACTAAAAGCAATCCTTCCTTAAGGGCTTCTGTTACAAGCTCCTTGGCAAGTATCCTATCCTCCTTCAGCTTTATTCCAAGAAGAAGTCCTCTTCCCCTTATTTCCTCTATAGAATCCGTTCTTTCCTTTATCTCCTCCAGTTTTTTTAGGGCATATTCTCCCATCTTGACAACATTTCCCTTAATAAGGTTATTGTCAATAAGTTCTGTCATAACTGCATTTCCAACAGCACATACAAGTGGATTTCCTCCATAGGTGGACCCGTGATCTCCTGGAACAAGAACATCGTTTGCCTGCCCCTTTGTAAGGCATGCCCCTATTGGAACCCCTCCCCCGAGAGATTTTGCAATAGTTATTACATCAGGTACAATATTAAACTGCTCATATGCAAAAAGAGTTCCCATTCTTCCCATTCCACATTGAATTTCATCAAAAATTACAAGTATGTTATACTTCTCCCTTAAATCCTTTATGGCATTTATAAATTCAGGAGTTACAGATTCAAGTCCACTTTCCCCCTGAACAGGTTCAAGTATTATTGCAGCTGTTTTCTCCCCAACCTTTTGCATAAGCTCCTTCACATCATTAAATCTGCATTCTGTAACACTTGGAATCAATGGCTCAAAAGGCTCCTGATACTTTTTCTGACCAGTAACTGCAAGTGCCCCTGTACTTCTTCCATGAAAAGAGTCTGTCATATATATAATTTCCTTCTTATGGGGAGAAATATTCCCTCCAAATTTTCTTGCAATCTTTATGGCAAGCTCCACAGCTTCTGTTCCACTATTTGTAAAAAACACTCTCTCCATAAGGCTATTTTCAGTAAGTCTTTTTGCTAGTTCCAGTTGGGGCCCGCTATAATAAAGGTTGGAGATATGCACCAGTTTTCTGCTTTGCTCTGTAAGTGCCTTTGTTATCACAGGGCTTGCATGCCCTAGACAGTTTACGGATATTCCTGAAACAAAATCAATATATTCCTTTCCCTTGTCATCGTATATATAAGTCCCCTCGCCTCTTTCAAAGACTATGTCATAACGGCTATAAACATTTAATAGCATCTATTCTTCCCCCTTTCTTATAAGTGTTCCTGCTCCTTCGACAGTAAACAGTTCAAGTAATAGCGAATGTTCTTTTTTCCCGTTGAGTATTATTACATTTTCCACCCCGTTTTTTAAAGCATCAAGACATGTATTTACCTTTGGAAGCATTCCACCACTAATTATCCCTTGTTCCACAAGACTGTTTATTTTCTTTTCTGTTATATTACTTATTAGGGTGTCCTTATCCTCATAGTCTAAAAATATTCCGTCCACATCTGTAAGAAATATAAGTCTGTCCGCCTTTAGGCTTCCTGCAACCGCCCCGGCTGCATAATCTGCATTTATATTGTAGGTCTGACCTTCCCTGTCTGTCCCTATTGATGAAATAACAGGGATGTATCCGTCATTTTCTAAAAAATTCACTATATCTATATTGACTTCCTGTATTTCCCCTACAAAACCTATGTCTATCTTCTCCCCATTTTTTTCTATATATTTTTTTTCCACAATAAACATATTGCTATCTTTCCCACTAAGTCCTATTGCTTTGCCACCGTATTTATTAATGTCGGAAACAATCCCCTTATTTACCTTTCCCGAGAGAACCATTTCAACCACATCCATAGTTTCACTGTCGGTTATACGATTTCCTTCCACAAACTTGCTCTCCTTACCTATTTTACCCAGCATTTCATTTATTTCCGGACCTCCTCCATGTATTATTACCGGATTTATACCTATGTACTTCATAAGGACAATATCCTGTATAAATTTTTCCCTTTCATCCCTATTAACCATGGCACTTCCTCCGTATTTAATAACAACTGTCTTACCATAGTATTTCTTTATGAAGGGTAGTGCATCCACCAGAATCTTTGCCTTTTCTAAATTTGAAATCATTGTTTTCCCCTTTCCTTTTTTGTATTCTTCTTTTTCATAGGATATTGGTTAATCATCAATATCTCAAAATCCATCAACTCAATCTTTTGTATTATTCCTATTTTGTACTTTTCCTATGTTTCCCAAATAGCTCCTTCATTTTCTTTTTTCTGCCTTATGTGTGATATTCAGCATTTATCTTCACATAATCATAGCTTAAGTCACAACCCCATGCAATGGCAGAAAAATCTCCATCTCCGAGCTCTATAAGTACTTCCACCTTTTCATTCCCAAGTATTTTTTCTGCAGTAGGCTTGTCAAAAGCAACTCCCATACCTCCTCTAGCTACACAAACCACATTGTCTCCCCCTTTTAAGGAAATGGCAACATTATCTATGGACAAATCCGCATTAGAATAACCTACAGCACATAGTATCCTTCCCCAGTTGGGATCTCCACCAAATACTGCCGCTTTAAATAAGCTGAATGTTATTACAGCCTTTGAAACCTTCTTTGCATCTTCCAGTGTCTTTGCCCCTTCTGTTGTTACTTCTATAAGTTTTGTAGCTCCTTCCCCATCCTTTGCAATAAGTTTTGCAAGCTCTTCATTTACCTTATAAAGGGCGGCCTTAAATTTTTCATATCCTGTAGAATTTTTATCAGTTATCCTTTCATTGCCTGCAAGTCCATTTGCCAGAACACATGCCATATCATTTGTACTTGTATCTCCATCCACTGAAATCATATTGAATGTATTGTCTGCAACTTCCGAAAACATTTCCTGCAACAGTTTTTTTTCAATATTTACATCTGTTACAGTAAAGGAAAGCATTGTAGCCATGTTAGGATGTATCATTCCCGAACCCTTTGCCATTCCTGCTACTGTAACCTTCTTCCCGTCAATTTCTATTTCAAGGCATATTTGCTTCATGAAGGTGTCTGTCGTCATAATAGCTGTCGCAGCTTCTTTCCCTCCATCATAGGATAAAAGGGAAGCCGTATCTCTTATCCCTTTTTCTATTTTTTCCATATCTAGCTGTACGCCTATTATTCCTGTGGACTGCACAAGTACCTCCTCCTTTGCAAGATTTAGTTCTTCCGCTACTATTTCAGACATTTTTTCCGCATTTTTGTAGCCGTAATTCCCTGTACATGAATTTGCATTTCCACTATTGATTACTATTGCCTGTGTATTTTCATTTTTTATATGCTCCATGTCCAAAAGTATCGGAGCAGCCTTTGCAAGATTTTTTGTAAATACCCCAGCTGATACGGCTTTTTCTTCACTATATATAATAGCCATGTCCTTCTTCCCACTTTTTTTAAGTCCTGCTGATATCCCCATAGCTTTTATTCCCTTTACCTGAGTTATCGTTCCATTTTCTATTACCTTCATTTCTGCCTTTTCCATTTTTCCTCCCTAAATTTATGGCTTAATTTTTAATTTCCTATATATACATTGATAAAAATTCAAGTCCTTCATTTTCAGATAGTCCAAACATGAGATTCATACTTTGAACCCCTTGTCCCCCTGCACCTTTTATAAGATTATCTATCGCTGATACTATTACTATATTCCCATATTCCCTGTCATATCTTATTCCTATTTCGCAAATGTTGGTATTTTTTACATTTTTTATTTCAGGCAAGTTTTCCGTTATTCTTACAAAGTAATCCTCCTTATAGAACTCCCTGTAAATACTATAAAGCCTCTCTTCTGTAATTTCTTTCCGTATATCCCCCTTTACGTCCAAATACATTGTAGACAGTATTCCCCTGTTTATAGGTATAAGATGAGGTGTAAATATTAGATTTATATTTATTTCATCATATTTGTCTCCACTTTTTTTCATGGTTGCTTTGTCTGTTGTAGGTGTAGCAAGTTTTTCCATTTCCTGTTTTATTTCTGGAGTGTGCCTATGCTTTAATATGTTGTATGCCTTAAAGTTTTCATTTACTTCTGTATATATAAGCTCTGTTTTTGGGCTTCTTCCTGCTCCGGAAACTCCGGATTTTGAATCCACTATTATTTTTCCTGTATCCACCATATTATTTTTCAATAAAGGGGCAACCCCTAATATTGCAGAAGTAGGATAGCACCCAGGAGAAGCCACTATTCTGCTTTTTTTTATTTTATCTCTGTAGAGTTCAGGTAGTCCGTATATAGCTTCCCTGTTTATTTCGGGAAACTGATGCTTTACATTGTACCATTTTTCATAGAGGTCTGAATCATCAAGTCTGAAGTCAGCTCCAAGATCGATAACTTTTACCTCCTTTGATAATGCTTCCTTTGCCATCTCTTCTGACATCACATGTGGGAGTGCTAAAAAAAGCACATCTATCTTATCCAAATTTTCTTTAACTTCTTCCATTGCTATAAGCTGCTTTTCAAAATATTTCCTATAATTTCCATAAACTTCATCTATTGTATTTCCTGAAAAAGAGTTTGATGATAAAAATTCTATCTTTACCTTCCTATGCTGCTTCAATATCCATAACAGCTGTTGTCCTGCATATCCTGTAGCCCCTACTATTCCTACCCTAATCATTTTTCCTCCTAATTTTCTAAAAAATAAGAACCTATGTCTTAACATAGGCTCAAAAAGTTTCCTTATACAGTTAAAAAGAGCCTCTGATATTCTTATCATTGACTCTTATATATAGCAGAATAAATTTATAGTGTGCAATGACAAGGTAATTTAAATTTTATCAAATTTTCTTTCCCTTCTCCTTGCCCTTATTTTCATAAATTTATCCTCTCTTTCATTTTTTATATTTTAATTTTATCAGATTTTTTTTTCTTTGTCAATATATATAGTATATCAATTTTAAATGATATAATTAGCCATATATATTTTATGAATAAATGATATTTTTTAGGCTTTAAATACTGTATTTTTCTAAGCTACATAATTTCATTTTGTATTTTTTACTTCTTCAAAAAGTACGTTAATTTTCTCATTTTTCCTTAATGATTATCCTATATAATTAACACAAACAAATTATTATTGGAGGATGAGAAATGAAAAACAGAATTTTTAGGATAACTTTACTGGGAATTGCTTTGCTATGCTCTTTTTCATTTGCCAACAACAAAAAATTTCGTCCTAGAATAACAATAAAAGTGGATGGACTAAAGGATGTAATTGGAGATACAAACATAGATATCGGTACTTCCTATATAACAGCTGATAAGGCAAGGGATATCGCTCTTAAACATGCAAAAGTATCCAAAAGCAAAGCTCAAAACATGAGGACATATCTAGACTGGGAAGATGGAGTTAGAATCTATACTATGAGTTATTCCATTTAATATTTCTTTAAAGCCATATGATGTATATTGATAGCCTCTGTCTGTCTGTATCATTAATTTATCTACTTTAACATCTTTTCTCATAAGTATATCCTGTATATTTTCATAAACTGGTTCATTATTATTGGATGTTGATATTTTATGTCCTAAAAGATATCCGGAATGAATATCCCTAAAGCCACTGACATAAAGTTTTCCTTCCCCTGTATTTATTTCTGTTACATCCCCTAACCATTTTTCATTATCTGCTACAGTAGTAAAGTTTCTATTCATTATATTTTCTGCAGTATATTGTGCCGCTATCTTTTTACGGGCAACTTTTTTTCTCCTGATGACACAGATTATATCTTCTTCCATCATTATTCTTCTAATTTTCTTTTCATTAGACCTGTTCGACAACCTATAATTCAAAATTATAAATTGCACAAATTAATGAAAATTTCATAAAGAATTTCTTTCTCTTATTTCTATAACTTTCTGATACTATTTTAAATTTCTTAATGTATCTATTCACATGCTCTATATAGATTCTCCGCTTCGAAATAATTGAATTGTATTTCTTTTCCTCTTTCGTTAATTTATGCTTCTTTGTTGACTTTTTCGGTATCAGGCTGTTGCTGTGTATCCTGTTGATTCCAAGATATCCCTTACCTGCAATTAAAAGTACATCCTTTGAAAAATGTAAGTTGCTTTCACAGAATAGCTTGAAATCATGAACGCTCCCATATGAAAATGAAACATTAAGAATTCTTAAGTCCTTCTCATTCACAGCTATCTGAGCCTTTATAGTGTGTTTTTCCTTTTTTCCTGAATAGTATTTCCTCTGTTTTTTTAGGACGCTCAATTTCACATTCTGTAGCATCAACCAATACCACCTCAATGTCTACTACATCATTAACAAGTTTCCTTTTCTTGGGCAAGGAAAAATCCTCACTCTTTATCAGTATGCCTTCAACCCATTTTATGCACTCACAAATGGTACTTTTAGCAACACCATAATCAAAGGAAATATTTTCCATAGTTCTATAGTCACGATAATATGACAGCGTAATCACGAGTCTGTCAAGAACTGACAGTTTTGGCGGATGTCCGCCTTTCAGATGTTCAGTTCTGTACCTTTCATTCAAGAGTTCCAGCATTTTGTCAAAGGTATCTTTTTTTATACCAAAAATTTTTTGATAATTTTCTTTTTTAAGTTTTTTTATTCTTTCAATGTTATCTATCATCTTTATCACCAGTATTATTATACCCTGTTTTTTATTTTTTATGCAAGGTTATCGAACAGGTCTAGTGTTTTTTTCATTCAATATTATCCTATCATTAGTTTATTTTTCTTACGGCATTATCTCGACCTTATGGAAAATAAATAAATTATATTTAAAATCCACAATACCATTACTTTATTTTTTAGTTTCATTTATTTCTCCTAATTTTTCAAAATAACTATTTATTTCCTTTTCATTTGGTGTATTTTTGCTCTTGTATAGACGTCTTTAATAAACAAAATTACTGAAGGAAGAACAAATACCATATACAATGTATTTCTTATTATATACATTTTTTTTCTTACTTGTGAAGGTATTTGAAACATTGCCTCTGTCGTATCTCCTGAAAAATAAAATTCATTAGTGTCTTTATCCTTTCCGTATTTTTGAACATAATAATTAGGATTTTCTAATTTTATATTCTTCACTTCAAGCTCTTTTTCCAATTCTTCTCTTGTCAAATGATACTTTTCAATTCCACCAATTCCGACATAAAAATATCCCTGCCTTTCTTTTTTTAGCCATTCACACATATCTTTGTCAATTTCTATTTTAATAAACGGATGATCTCCTTTTTCTTTGCCTCTTAGATAATGACCTGGAAAAATTGTTCTTTCATCCCAACAATCTCCAACATATCCAATCCATGTATCTTTATATTTTGTTAACTCTTTAACATATACTTGATTTTCAGTTCCGTCAAATTGAAGTTCTTTATCTTCAAGATAGTAGTAATTATTTGGTTCTTTATTAAGTATCAATTTTTCCGATAAATATAAAGTTTTATTTTCAAGTATCGGATGAAAATAATAAAATATCAATATACTTATAGCTATCACATATAAAAACTTTTTCATAAAACACCTACTTTTTATTTCTCTTATTTTTCGCAAATTTTAAATATTCAGCCTCATTTTTAAATATTCTTGAAAATTCGCGAATAGGAAATTCATGTATTCTGCCTCTCATTGGATAAGGTTTTCCCCATTCAGATTTCATGCCAGTTGGATCTTTGAAATCATCTGAAATTTGATATCTAACATACACTGTTAGTTTTATTGTTCCATCTTTTCTCACTTCTTTTTTAGGAATAACACTTCCCGCTAGACTGGTTTTCCCTAATGCGTACTCTAATGTATTTGATTTTTCCTTTTCTTCTGACCCTGCTAGCTTAAATGTATTTGAACTAATTATATGATCAGTATTGTTTGTTTTTGGATTTTGAGAAATAAGTCGCCCTTTTTTATCTATAACAGTTATGTCTGTAGCTTTTATGTATTTGATTTTAGCCTGACTTATTATTTCATTAACTGCTTTTTTATACAATGCAGTATCTTCAACTCTTTTTAATCCTTCTGGATCAAACTTTTGAATATCTAAATAACGTGTTCCACTATCATCTTTACTTAAAAAATGGTTTCTCAAATCTTCTTCTCCAAGAACATAGATTCCTTCGTATTTACTTTTATATCCAGAACCTGCCGTAACAGATATGTCTATCAGTTTTTTCTCTATAGCTTTTCTATCAGCATTTTGTGATATCAATTTACGTAAATCTTTAATTTCCATTTTATAAACTGTATTAGTCAAAGCCCCACCAACCAATCCTCCCAGTGCAGCTCCTCCACCTGCACATACAGGTCCACAAAATAGCCCTCCAACTATTGCTCCAAGATATCCGCCTGCCACAGCACCTTTACCTGTTGCAACTTTTTTGCCATCCCCCACATTCTCCCCAAAATCAACATTGGAATAATCCTTGCCATCTGACTGAATACTGATAGCTATATCATCACCTTTATATTTATCCTGAAAGTACTCATTTGTTGCTCTTCCTGTACTCTCAAGTCCTCTTTCATCTGTTCCA
>JBGXYD010000107.1:0-10654 GCA_041815005.1 Leptotrichia sp.
AGACATGCTCCTACTGCTGTTATTAATATAGGAGGTGCTATTACAATTATTTGTCCCAATAAAAATTTTATAATTTCCAGCATATTACTTCTCCTTTCTCTTTGAAAGAAATAATTTAAATAGGTTTTCAGAAGCCACAAATATAATTATTAATGCTTGAATAATTAAAACTATTTCTTTATCTACCTGGTATTTCAGCTGTAACGTAGAACCACCTACATCAAGAGCAGCATAGAATATTCCCGCTGCAAGTATCCCAAAAGGGTTATTTTTCCCAAGAAGGGCTACTGCAAGCCCTGTGAATCCTGCATCTCCCATTATTGTTTCAGTATATACATACTGGGCAGATCCTCCCAGCACCCTTTCTGCTCCCCCAAGTCCGGCACATATTCCTGCTATTCCCATAGCTAGAAACATCATTTTTTTAGGATTAATCCCTGCATTTTCAGCAACTGTCTCACTATATCCCACTGCCTTGATTTCATAACCCTTTTTAAAATGCTTGAAAAATAGATGTATTATTATTACAAGCAATATCACTAAAATAAAACCGAAGTTTAGACGTTGCTTTGTAATATTATAGAAAAGAGATGGAAGTCTAGCACCTTCAGCAATCCTTACTGACTGGGTACTTCCCGATTCGGGATTCTTTAATATCCCGTTTAACAGGAAGTTCTGAAGTTCCACTATTATATAATTTAGCATTATGGTACTTATTACTTCATTTACTCCAAATTTTGATTTTAAAAATCCTGCAATTCCTGCCCATAAAAATCCTGCCACCATGGCAACAATAAGGACTATAAATAAATTTCCCATAAAACTGTCCTTAAAGGCTATTGCCCAAGATGTAGCTGCCAGACCTCCGGCTATCATCTGTCCCTGTGCACCTATATTGAAAAGTCCTGCTTTAAAAGCTACCATCGCTGCCAGTGCGGAAAATATAAGCGGTGTAGCTTCGAGAAGAGTCTTAGCCAGTCCATTTAGAAAGGGCGAACGGGGAGACGTCTGATAAAAAGCAGATTTTGCCATATCAATATAGGCAGATAATGGATTTACCCCCTTTGTAATCATTATTATACCCCCTATAATTAAAGCAATAAAAATTGCCATCAGTGAAGGCATAATTTCCTTCAGCCTTTTATTCATCTAATTTCCCTCCTGCCATTAATATTCCTATTTTTTCTGTAGTTGCCTGCTCCCTATCAAGCAGTCCCACTATTTTCCCAGAATACATTACAGCTATTCTGTCACTTAATGCCATTATTTCCGAAAGTTCAGCAGAAACAAGCATTATTGCCTTTTTCTTTGCTTTTTCATTCAATATTGTATTATGTATCATTTCAATCGCACCTATGTCTACTCCTCTTGTTGGCTGGGCTGCTATAATAAAATTATTTTCCTTTTCTAACTCTCTAGCTACTACTACCTTCTGCTGATTTCCTCCGGAAAGCCCTCCAAAAAGAATTTTTCCATCAGTAGGACGGATATCATACTTTTCAATATATTCATTTGTCTTTTTGGCAATATGTGAATAATCTAAAAGCATTCCCTTCTGATAAACCTTAAGAACACCTAGAGCCATATTTTCCTCTACTGTAAAGTCATCTAAAGTTGCTCTCTTATGTCTATTTTCAGGAATGTGGGACAACCCCTTATCCCTAATAAATTCAGGACTTTTGTTTGTAAGATCCTCATTTCCCACGAAGTAGCTTCCCTTCTCTATCTTTTTAAGTCCGGCCAGAGCTTCTATAAGTTCTGTCTGACCGTTTCCTTCTACTCCGGCTATTCCAAGAACTTCACCTTCCCGTATTTCAAAGGAAACTCCCTTCAGCTTTTCAATGTTGTTTTCCCCTTTTACAACAATGTCATCAACCTTTACTACTATGTCTCCAAACTTTACATCCGGTTTCTTCACTTCAAATAAAACTACTCTTCCTACCATCATGTTAGCTATCTTTTCCTTGGTAGCCTCTGAAGTCTTGAGATTACCTACATCTTTCCCCCGTCTTATTACAGTAATATTATCGGAAAGTTCAAGCACCTCATGAAGCTTATGTGTTATAAATATTATCGTTTTCCCCTCTTTAATAAGATTTCTCATTATCTCGTAAAGCTCTATTACCTCCTGTGGAGTAAGTACTGCACTAGGTTCATCAAATATAAGAAGTTCCGCACCCTTAAATAATATTTTAAGTATTTCTATCCTTTGATGTATCCCCACAGATAAATCAGAAACTTTAGCATCTGGGTCAATATTCAATCCATATTTTTCAGAAACTTCCTTTACTTGCTTTCTGGCTGTTTCCAAATCAAATATGCCTCCCATCTTCTTAGGCTCAAAGCCCAGTACCATATTTTCCGCAACTGTCAATGTCTCCACCAGCATAAAATGCTGATAAACCATTCCTATTCCAAGATTAGCTGCAACTGTAGGGCTGGTTATATCAATTTTTTTCCCCTTATAAAAAATCTCTCCTGAAGTAGGCGGATAAAGCCCGTTTAATATCTTCATAAGGGTCGACTTTCCTGCACCATTTTCTCCAACTATCGCATGAATCTCACCCTTTTTTATTTTTAAGGTAATATCATCGTTAGCGACTATTTTCCCGCCTAAAAATTCTTTCCTCATGTTTTTCATTTCTAAAATATAGTCACTCATATCTCCTCCTATTTGATTTTGTTCCTTTTTGTAAATCTATATTTTATTTAAAAAAATCTGATACATAATAATTTGACTTTACTTTAGGTAGTTCAGAAATATTTATATTCCTTTTTACTACATTTATCTTATAATCCGGATAATAGTAAAGTGGAGTTTTCCCATTTATAAATATTACAGTATTTTCTTCATTATAAGTATACCCCTGAAATCCATTATTTTCCAGTAAAAGAATTCTTCTTTTTAGTTTCAGCTGATTTTCTGATAGTTTTTCCAATATTTCTATAGGAAAACCTGTTATATAGACATTTTCCTTCAGTTCAGGTAAAATAGCCTGCTCCTCTATATCTTCGGAAATAACGATATCCCTATCAAACCTATAGACAGAATCATCCTGAAATTTATTAAACTCTATATTGTTATAACTTTCTTTTATAAAATATTCAAAAGTAGAATTTTCAAAATTTTCGACTGTTTTTTTTCTTTTTTCCTTCAGTTCAGCTATAAGAAATTCCTTATCCAGCTCAGAATAAACTGAGTTCCCATCATAATTAGTTTTACCAAGAAGCTGATATAAGACATATATCTGTCTATTTAAAAACTCCTGATCTGTTCCTAAATACTGGGTTAGATTTACATTCGCTGACATCTGGTTCAGTTCATACCTTTGATTTTCCTCAAGGGAAGAAGCCGGTAACTCCAGTATCTCCTCTTCATCTGACAGCTCGCTTACCTTCAGTTTTTGCATATCTTCATAAAACCTGTTTTCTAGAAGAATCGAATACTTTCTGTCTTTATTTACTTCTGCCAGTACCCTGTTAAAATCATTGTAAAATTTATTTTTCTCGAATAGAGAGGTAGGGTAGTTTATTTCAAATATTCTTATTTCATATTTTCCTGGAATTACCTTTCTCATGACAGGTTTTCCATCTATTATAACCTTTACTTCACTAAATCTCGGTTGCTCTTCCTCTCTCCATTTTATTTCAGATTTTATTTTATCAAACAAACTGAAACTAAGAATATTTATAGTTAATATTAAAATTAATGTTATCTTCTTCAATTTTTCCTCCTTTAGCCATTTTTTATTTCATAGCTTATCCTCATATGCTAGAGTCCTTCCTTTATGGCTTCAGCAATTTTTTCAGGCACTATCTCCTGAAGTTCTTCTAATGTTGCATTTCTTATATTTTCAATAGTACCAAATTTTTTTATTAATTCCTTCTTTCTTTTAGGGCCTATCCCGGATATATCATCAAGGGCACTCTTTATGTTCCGTTTACTCCTCAATTTCCTATGATAGGTTATTCCAAAGCGATGGGCTTCATCTCTTAATCTCTGAAGTATTTTTAATGTTTCGTCATTTCTATGGAATATATAGGGGGTTCCCTCGTAACTTTTGAATATCTCCTCTTCCCTCTTCGCAATACTTATTACATCTGTATCCTCTATTTTCCCCAGAGTTTCAAGCACTTCCACTGCAACCCCCAGCTGCCCCTTTCCACCATCTATAAGTATCAAATCTGGAAGCTGCTCCTTCTCAAGCTTTGAATATCTTCTTGTAAGAGCTTCCCTCATCATAAGGAAATCATCAGGGGTATCTTTTACTGTTATTTTAAAATGCCTATATTCCTTTGGAACTGTTTCACCCTCTATAGCCACTGTCATGGCAGCCACCGCATCTTTTCCCTGTATATTAGATATATCAAAACATTCTATCCTGTAGGGATGCCTTTTCAAGTGAAGTTCCTTCTTCAAGTTTCTTAGTCCCTCCTGAATTACTTTTTTCTGCCTAAAATATTTCTCTACCTCTTCCTTTAGGTTCAAATACCCCATTTCCAGAAGTTCATATCGTCTACTTTGAATCTTAGGAAAATGCACCTTTATTTCTTTTCCCTTTTCAAGATGGCTCCATTCCTTTATAAGCTGGCTTTTTTCCTCAAAAATTACATCACATATAATATTTTTAGGTATGTTCCTCTTTTCATAATAAAGGGTTATAAGCCTTTCAAACAAATCATCCTCCTGGCTCTTTTCCATGGAAATCTTTATATGATTTTTATTTATAACCTTTCCTTCCCTTATATTCAGAACACATAAAAAGACAAATTCCCTTTTTTCCTCAAATACAAAAACATCTTCGTCTATTTCCTTACTATATTCTATTATCTGAGTTTCCAGCATCCTTTTTAAGGAAGATAACTTTTCCCTCTCAGTTATTGCCCGCTCAAATTCCATATTGTTACTAAAGTTCTTCATCCTGTTTTCCAATATTTCCAGTATTTCTTTTTCCTGACCCTTAAGAAAATTTTTAAAATTTTCCACATTTACTGAATATTCCTGATCAATATCCTTAAATGCACATGGGGCAGGACATGTGTTCATGTAATATTTTAAGCATGGTTTTGTTATTTTATCCATATTCCTGTTGCAGTCCCTAACGGGAAATATCTTCAACAGGGACTTTACAGAAAAAAATATTCCCATAGGATAAGGTCCGAAATAATCCGCCTTTTCATTGAGCCTTTTTGTACTTCTCACTATTTCTATCTTAGGAAATTTTTCCTTTGTAAACTTTATATATGGATATGTTTTTTCATCCTTTAAGAGAATATTATACTTAGGCTTATTTTTCTTTATAAGGTTGTTTTCGAGAATAAGAGCCTCCACCTCAGTCTTACATATGAAAAACTCAATATCCTGTATATTTTTAACGAGTTCCATAGTCTTTGAGTTATGTGAAGCCACTCCCTTGAAATAGGAAGATACTCTATTTCTTAGATTTTTAGCCTTCCCCACATAAATTATTTTACCATTTTCATTTTTCATTAAATAGACACCTGGATTTTCAGGCATGTCTTTATATTCCACTGGTGATTTTATTTCTGACATCTTATCTTCCTTATTTTTTTTGCTTCTTTATCTTAAATTAAATCTCCCTCTTGTCCCCAACTTCCCTATGAAATTTAGTTATCTTATAGGCTGTTTTTTCAGAGAGTTCCTTTTGAAGTGCATTTACAAAGGTAACAGACCTATGCTGTCCTCCTGAACAACCTATTCCGATACGTAAATGGGATTTCCCATCCTTTTCATATTTAGGAATTAGATATTCAAGCATATTTAAGAGCATTTCATAAAATTCCCTACTCTCCTCAAGCTCCATTACATAGTTTTGCACATCTTCGTGATTCCCCGTCTTTTTCTTGAGATTTTCCTTATAATAAGGATTTGGGAGAAATCTCAAGTCAAACATTAAGTGAAGGTCAAGGGGTATACCATTTTTAAAACCAAAGGATGTGAGATTCACATTCAGCTTTGTTCCCTTTCCCGAAAATTCTTTTTCCAGTATTTGCTGAAGCTCCTTAACAGTGATTTTTGTAGTATCTATCATTATATCTGCCATTAATGCAAAATCCTTTATTATCTTGCGCTCTTCCTCAATATTTTCGAGAAGAGTGTCATGTAAATTTAAAGGGTGCTTTCTCCTTGAAAGCTCATAACGGCTTAACAATATGTCAGTCCTTGCATCCAGATAAATTATTTTATAATCTATGTCAATCTCATCCAGATACTCAATCTGATTTTTAAAATGCTCTACAAATCCCTTATTCCGTATGTCTATTGCTATGGCAATCCTATTATCCTTCCTGCTGCTCAAAAAGATTTCATTTATATACGGAAAAAGGTTCATGGGAAAGTTATCAATACAGAAGTAGTCACGATCCTCAAAGAAATTCATGGCTTCCGATTTTCCGGCACCGCTCATTCCTGTTACAATAACCAGTTCCTTTTTTTCGTTTCTTTCTTTCTCCTTCTGGGATTTTTCATTTTCAGCTTCCATTTGGTGCTTTTCCTCCTGCCTGTATTAAGTTTTTGTCATTTGTAAAAGTCTATAATTCTAGTAAATAAAGCTTTTTTCAGTAATACCTTTTTATTTTCCTCCATTTCACTTATGACTTTATTTTTTGCTATTTAAAATTTTAGATACTTAATTATACCACAATTTCGATTATTTCTGAAAAAAATATTTATATTTTTTTTAAACTGTTGTTTAAATGGGATTTCTAAGATAAAGTTAAGTATTCAATGATACTATTTCATTAATTCTTGAAAAGGAGGAACATATGAAGACTTTTTTTAAATTTACTATTTTTCTAATTTTTATTTCAATAATAGGAATCGGAGTTTATATTTTTACCCAGAATAGGGTCAGTATACCAAATTCTATGGTCCAAACTGCAGTAAAAAGCCGTTTTCCCATTGAAAAATCTTATCCTTTAGGGAAAATTAAGCTATTCAATCCTAAAAGTTATCTTAAGGATAATAAGCTAGTAATAGATACAGAGTATATTAACGATGCCTTAAATGACAAGATAAGCGGTACCATGACCTTCGAAACTGATTTAAAATACGATATAATGGAATCTAAGCTTTATCTGAAGGATTTCACCTTAACAAAACTTACTAAAAATGGAAAAGATATCAACATCAAAGAAAAACCGATTATCCGAACTGCACTAAATTTTGCGTTTAGTCAGCTGGAAAAGGATGAATTGCTGAATTTAAGTAATATCGAAAAATTTCAGATGGTAAAAGATATCAAGATTGAAAATAACAAGATTGTAGTTGTTAAATAATTCAAAATAAATGATATTTAGTAACATTAAAAGGGCTTACAAATTTTTAGTTCTGGAAATGCATTCTAATAGGGTTTAGTCTCCCTAACTTTCTACTGTATTTCTGATTTATTGATTTTGTCTGCCCTTTTTTTGTTAGTTTGCCTGGTATCCTTCACATCTTTCATAAAACTCATCAATTTTTTCGCCACTTATTCCCGCTTCCCTTGCACTTGTTTCAATAGCCTTAGAAAGTTCCAATGCTTCTTCCTCAGTAAGTTCCTTTCTTCCTTCCAATATATCCTTTTTTTCCTTAGGGGAGAATTTTTTGTTGTAAAACTCCTCTGTTGCCTTTTCTGAAGCCTTTTCATATGAAACCACATATCCATTGTATAGCTTGCTACATTCAGAATACTTTTCATTATCCATTGCCTTGTCTTTCTTATCTTCTTCTTCCACAATCTTTTTGAGAACTTCTTCTTCCGTCTGTACATCTATGGTCTTTTCTTCACTTGACTGTTTATCCTCAAAACAGGATATTATTGTTAAAAATAAAATCAGAATAAAAATTATTTTCCTTGTATTCATCTTAGTTCCTTTCATTATTTTCATATGGATTATTAGCCAATCCATAAAAATTAATATTTTTTAAAAATTTTTCTATTAATTTTTTATATTAATTCTTTTTTCACTTATCTTTTGACCACAATTTTTTCTGGCGTTCCTCCGCAGCCTTTTCAAATTTATTATCTCCTGCCTCATAAAACCTTATCTTTTTACTCATATATTCCTGCCGTATGAAATTATCCTTGTAGTTATGAGGATATTTGTAGTCTTTAGCCCCCACCTTAGTAAGATGTTTCGGAACATCCTGTATTTTTTCGTTTTCTACATGAGATATTGCCATGTTTATTGCATTGTAGGCGGAATTACTTTTTGGGGACAAAGCTAAATATATTATCACTTCTGAGAGAATTATCCTTGCTTCTGGCATTCCTATTTCCTTTACTCCTGTCATTCCTGATACTGCAACCAAAAGTGCCTGCGGATTTGCAAGCCCTATATCTTCTGAAGCCAAAATTACTAGCCTTCTAGCAAGATACATGGGATCTTCTCCCCCGGAAAGCATCTTTGCCCCCCAGTAAACAGCTGCATCAGGATCACTTCCCCTTATACTCTTTATCATGGCTGAAACTGTATCATATTTATCTTCTATCTTATGATAAGATTTTTTTGTATTTAGGACTTCCTTCACTTCTTCCACCGTAAAATCCACCCCTACACTTGAAAGAAGCTCCAATATGTTAATTGCCTGTCTGGCATCCCCTTCTATTATTTCCCCTATATATTCTAAAACTTCCCTTGAAAAGTTAAAACTTTCTTTTTCATTTATATTCTGCAGTATCTTTATAAGCTCCTCCTTTTCCAACTTCTTGAACTCAAAAGCAAGACATCTGGATAAGAGGGCATTATTTAAGCTATAATAGGGATTTTCGGTGGTGGCACCTATAAGGATTATGTTTCCATTTTCCAAATCCTGTAATAGAGAATCCTGCTGAAGTTTATTAAATCTGTGTATTTCATCAAAAAATAAAAGGGTCTGCCTGCCTTCTGTCTTAAAAATTCTCTTTGCCTTTTCTGACAGTTCCTTTATATCTGAAACGGATGATTTTATGGCATTCAGATATTCATAATTGTAATTCATCTTTTGGGCTATAATTTCTGCAAGAGTGGTTTTTCCTGTACCAGGTGCACCCCAAAAAATAGAATTCATGAAAGTTCCTTTTTCTATTATCTTTTTCAATATTCCCTTTTCCCCCACTAGCTTTTCCTGACCATAAAAGTCCTTCAGATCCTTTGGTCTATACCGGAATGCCAGCGGTTTTTTATCCTCATACAGTTCTTCAAACAGATTCATCTTTAATCTCCTCAATAACAGTCCATTTTTAACTTTTATTTTTATATTATAATTTTACCACATTTTTTTGTTTTTTCATTTAAAATACTCAAATAAAAATAATTTTATTTTCATTTAAAAAAGCATAAAAACTATTATAAAAATCAAATTTTTATGCTTATATGGACTATAACTGCTATCCTTTATTCGTATTTCATTAGTGGTACTTTTATTCCTAATATTCCTTAATCAAATATTCAAATGCTCCCAGTGCAGCCTTTGCACCTTCTCCCACTGCAATGACTATCTGCTTTTGTTTTACAGTAGTTACATCTCCTGCCGCAAATATTCCTTTTACACTGGTCATATTATATTCATCTATTACTATTTCTCCAAACTTGTTTATTTCAACAAGATCCTTTACTATCTCACTTCTTGCTGAAAGTCCTATTTCCACAAACATTCCGTCTACCTTCAACTCATGTTTTTCATTTGTATCCCTATTTACATATTTCAAATTTTCCACAAACTCAGTACCTGTTACTTCTGATGTTGCCGAATTTAATATTACCTTTATATTTTCTCTTTCAGATAATTTTTCCTGAAGAACCTTGTCTGCCTTTAATTCAGGCATAAATTCTATCAAAGTTACACTTTTAGCTATTCCTGATAAATCAAGGGCTGCCTCTACTCCAGAGTTTCCTCCTCCTATTACTGCTACATCAAGCCCTTTATAAAAAGGTCCATCACAAGTAGAACAGTAATGTACTCCTTTTCCTGCATATTCAGCTTCACCGGGAATATTTAAAGTCTTCCATTTTGCTCCAGTAGCAATAATTACCGTCTTTGTCCTGTAAATTTTACCATCATCAGTTATTACAATCTTATCTTTACCATCTTCCTTTATTTCCTTCACAAAATGACCTTCCTTAAAGGCTATTTCATATTCTTTCAAATGTTTTTCCAAAGTTTCTGCATATTCCGAACCTGTAGTCTTAGGAGTTCCTATTATATTTTCAATCTCATTTGTATCAAGAACCTGACCACCTACTTTAACTCCTATCATTGCTGTAAAAAGTCCTTTTCTAGCTGCATATATTGCCGATGACACAGCAGCAGGACCACTTCCTATAACTGTTACATCATATAACTTACCTTCATCAATTTTTTTTAGCTTTCCCTCATCTAGTACTCCCAAATTCAAACTGAAATCCATGTTTCCTCCTAAATCAATATATAATTTTTTTAATTTTGTAATCATTACATTATGATTTATTCTATAACAATTTTACTATTTTGTCAATATATTTATTATTTTCATATTATATCAATAAAAACGGTGTATTGTATAATGAAGTGCAACACTTGAAAAAAGATAAAAAACATGGTAAGAATTAAATTCTAAATAATCTATCACAAAAACTTAGAAAGGATTCTTACCATGTCACATAATAATACCATAAAATTGAAAAAAAGTCA
>JBGXYD010000108.1:0-30851 GCA_041815005.1 Leptotrichia sp.
AAAAAACGATAAGCTATGGGATAAAAAAATTTGATAACTTAAAAAAAGCTAATTAAACTCAGAATTTCTTAAGATTATCAAACTTTTTTTACCTCCATTCTTGACATAGAGTCTAATAAAAAGACTAAATTTTAGAATAAATTCATAGTAATAAGGTTTCTAAGAAAATAGTCCTTTTGATTAATTTTTTTTATTATTCAAACTAAAATCCAAAGGAGTATCCCACACCCAGTGTAAGAACTCCATTGTTTGCCCTAAAATTATCACTATACTTAAACGATGATGTGGCATCATTTATATTAAGGGAACGGTTTACTTTTACAGTATTCACATTATAGGAAAGATCCACAACAAATCCTGCCACCTGTATACCTGCCCCTATTCCATAATAAAGCCCGTCCTTAGTATTAATAACTTCTCGCACAACTTCCTTATTTGTAGTGGAGTCAAATATTGCAAGGGCACTTTTTCCTGAATTAAAAGAGTATCCAAGGTTTCCCTTCACATAAGGAGTTACTCCAGGAACCATTCTAAAGTTGTACCTTGCAGTTAAATATAACGGAACTGATGAAAGAGTTCCCTTTTTATTTTCAGAAACAAATAAATTGGAATTATTTGAAGAAAATACATTTTCAAGTCCCTTTAATTTATGTCCTCTATATGCAATTCCCACACCAAATTCCAGATTATCTCCTGTTCTTATCTCTCCTGCAAGCTCATAACCTGATTTTATAGGATTGGATTGTTCAGGCACCTTTATTTTTCCATCAATATAGTTGTACACCTCCTTAAACTTTCCATCACTGGAAAGATCTCCCCCTATTCTTACTTCTACTGCTGTTTTTGCCGTTGCTATTGTTCCCAATGCCATCATTAAAAATAGTATCTTTCTCATATTAATATCCTCCTAATTTTTATTTTAATTTTTATCATATAATAACTACGAATAAAGTTGGATGACTTTTCTTAAATTTTTCCATCCATGACTAAATTTCACACTTTTATTTAAGTATATTGTCCATTCTTTTAAGGGTTCTGTTCTTTCCTATTATACTAATAACGGTATAAAGATCTGCACCCCGTGCCTTACCTGTTACCACAGCTCTTAAAGGCATTATAACTAAAGCTGGCCCCTCCTTAAGCTCCTCTTGAAGCTCATTAAGAATTCTTTTAGCCTCCTCTTCTGAAATATTTTCATTAAGGTTCTCTAGCTTTTTCCTGAAAAGTTCTATAGATTTTTTCCCTATTTCTGTCTCTAGAGATGATCTTAATTTTTCCACAGACTTTCTTTCCTTTTTATTCATACCCTCTTCAACTATAGGAAGCTCAAATTCATCTTCAAAATATATGGATGCAATTATAGGAAGTTCCTTTAGTGTCTGGGCACCCTCCCTCGTTATTTCCACTATCCTTTTCAACTTTTCATATGCTTCCCCTTGAATATCATCGTTTTCATAGTATCCGGCAGCTACAAAATAAGGTATAGCAAGTTTAGTCAACTCATCCAAATCCTTCATTCTCATATGGTGATTGTTTACCCAACCTAATTTCACAAGGTCAAATACAGGTCCTCCCAGAGAGATTCTGTCAAAGGAAAAGTTTTCTATCATTTCTTCAAGGGTAAATATTTCCCTGTCTCCTCCAAAACTCCATCCCATAAGTGCCAGAAAATTTAAAAGCCCTTCTTTCAGATATCCTTCCTCCATATAATAGTTCAGTGAAACAGGATTCTTTCTTTTGGAAATCTTTGTTTTATCAGCATTTCTAAGTAATGGCATATGATACCACTTAGGTTCATCCCAGCCAAAAGCCTTATAAAGTTGTACATGTTTCGGTGTAGAAGCGATCCATTCTTCTGCCCTTATTACATGAGTTATACCCATAAGGTGGTCATCCACTATGTTGGCAAGGTGATATGTGGGAAATCCGTCAGACTTCAATAAAACTTGGTCATCTATTTTACTATTTTCAAAAACTATATCCCCTCTTAGTTCATCCCGTACCACAGTATCTCCCTCATAAGGCATTTTTAACCTTATTACATAAGGTTCTCCTGCTGAAAGTTTTGCTTCCACTTCTTCCTTTGAAAGGTTTCTGCAATGTCCATCATATCCAGGAGCCTGTTTCATGGCAGTTTGTCTTTCCCTTAGTTTCTGTAATCTTTCAGGAGTACAGAAACAGTAATAGGCTTCCCCTTTTTCCACCAGTTTTTCTGCATATTCCTTGTATATGGAAAACCTTTCAGATTGTCTGTAAGGTCCACTGTCTCCCCCTACATCTGGCCCTTCATCATAATAAAGTCCCAACCATTTCATGGCATCAAATATCTGTTGTTCAGAATCCTCTGAAAATCTTGTCCTGTCTGTATCTTCAATTCTTAATAGAAAATCTCCTCCATTATGTTTTGCAAATACGTAGTTAAACAGCCCTATATATGCCGTTCCCACATGGGGATCCCCTGTAGGGGATGGAGCTATTCTCACTCTTACTCTCTTTTCTGACATTTTTCTTCTCCATTCCTCATATATTGTTTTGTCATTTGTAGAATTCTATAACACTAATACAAAATTTTTTTGAGTTTTCTACATTTAACCAAATGACACTATTTTTATTTTTTAACTTTTATAATATTTCAGATATTCATTTATAAACATATCTATATTTCCATCCATAACCTTATCTACATTACCTTCTTCAGCCTTTGTCCTATGATCCTTTACCAACCTATAGGGCTGAAATACATAAGACCTTATTTGGCTTCCCCATTCTATTTTACTTTCTTCCCCCTTTATCCCTTCCATTTCTTTTTCCCTTTTTTCCAGTTCCACTTCAAAAAGTCGTGATTTTAATATTTTCATTGCCGTTTCCCTGTTTTTTATTTGAGATCTTTCCTTCTGGCACGTGACCACTATACCTGTGGGAATATGGGTTATCCTTACGGCAGAATCTGTCGTATTTATGTGCTGACCCCCAGCACCGCTTGCCCTATATGTATCTACATTAATGTCCTCTGATTTTATAACAATTGTAACATCATCCTCTATTTCAGGGACAATATTTACAGCAGCAAAGGAAGTGTGCCTTTTCCCATTTGAATCAAAGGGAGATATTCTGACAAGCCTGTGTACTCCTTTTTCCCCCTTCAGATATCCATAGGCATATGCTCCTTTTATATTCATGGTTATGCTTTTCAGACCAGCTTCTTCCCCCGACAAGCTATCTAGTACCTCTAATTTAAATCCGTTACGGTTAGCCCATCTGTCATACATTCTATACAACATTTCTGCCCAGTCACATGCTTCAGTCCCACCTGCTCCCGAATTTATGGTAAGAATTGCATCATTTACATCGTATTTTTCATCAAGGAGTAGCCTTATTTTAAAGTTCTGGATTTCTTTTTCCAAATTACCTGTCTTTTCCGAAAGTTCACTATAAAACCCTTCATCTCCCATTTCTACAAATTCTATGAGCATTTCCGTATCCTCTAGAAGTCCTTTCAGGCATTCATATTCTTCCACCTGTTTTTTTAATATATTCAGTCTCTTCAATATGTCCTGGCTGTTTTCCTTTTGCCAAAAGTCAGGGGCAAAAGTTCTACTTTCAAGTTCTTCTATTCTCGCCTCTAGACCTTCAGGGTCAAAGATGCCTCCTTATTTCCTCTATTTCAGCCTTATTCTGATCCTTTTTCTTCTTTATTTCAAATAAATCCATTTTATTCCCTCTTTATCCTTGAATAGCTATGCTCTACATAAAAAGGTATCTCAGAATATTTTTCCTGAGATCCCCCTTTTATACTAAATTCAGCCGGAATATTCCATTGACTGAATTTTGCAATAAGTTCAGTAAAGCAACTTAACCATTGAAATATATTTCCGTCAGTATTTTTCAATGAATTATTTTTTCATCGGTCCTTCCACTATTTTCTTTGTTTCTGGATTATACCACACTTCATTTTTAAGCTCTTCCTTCTTTGCAAAAGACAATATGTTTTCAAAAGTAGTTTCCACTATGTTGTTTAATGCTTCAGCTGTAAGAAATGCCTGGTGGGAAGTGACTATTACATTATTAAAGGAAAGAAGCCTTGCCAAAACATCATCTTCCAAAACACTTGATGATTTATCTGAAAAGAAATAGTCCCGTTCCTCCTCATATACATCAAGTCCTGCACCACCTATTTTCTTGTCCTTTAGTGCTTCCACCAGTATACTTGTATCAATCAATGCTCCTCTTGCTGTATTTATTATTATAACTCCGTCTTTCATTTTTTTAATACTCTTGTAGTTTATAATATGTTCTGTCTCCGGAGTAAGTGGACAGTGCAGGGAAATAACATCAGATGTACTGAATAATTCATCCAAATCCACATATCTGAAGTTTTCTTCCTTCGCAGCCTGTTCATTTGGAAACTTATCATATGCAATTACTTTCATTCCAAGTCCATTCAATATCTTAATAAAAATTCTTGCGATTTTTCCTGTACCGATTATACCAGCGGTTTTTCCATTTAAATCTATCCCTGTAAGTCCCACTAGACTAAAGTTGCTATCCCTTGTCCTATTATATGCCTTGTGGATTTTTCTGTTTACAGTCATCAAAAGGGCAAGTGCATGCTCTGCAACTGCATAAGGAGAGTAAGCTGGTACTCTGAATACTTTTACCCTGCTATGATAAGCTGTCCTCAAATCAACATTATTGTATCCTGCTGCCCTTATGGCTATCCCCCTTACTCCGTTTTTTGAGAGAATGTCTATAACTTTTCCATTTAGATCATCATTAACAAATGTACAGACTACATCCTGATATTTCGTCAGCATAACATTGTTCAAGCTTAGTTTTTCTTCAAAATACGTAATTTTTGCCCCATATTTCTCATTCCATTTTTCAAAAAATTCAATATCATAAGGCTTAGCATCAAAAACCATTATTTTCATTTTAAACTTCCTCCCACATTAATCTTAATTAACTATTTGTAAAAGTCAATAATTCTAATAAATAAATTCTTTCTTCAATGAGATTTTTTGGTACTTTTTTATCATTTAATAAAGTATATCTTAGAGTACATCTTTTTACAAATACTTATAATTCCAATTCATTATAACAAAAAAAGTTGAAATTAGCAATTTTTTATTTGTGCCAGTCGGCAGGAAAATATTTTCATATCAATTTTTGAGTATAATAAAAACACTTTCACCTAGAGTTATATTTATTACAATACAGCTTTTAGTGAAAGTATTTTATAAAATCTTATTATCGGCTAAAGCCGTTATCATATAATTAAATTATTACATTCAAAATTAATATTCTTACTTAGCTTCAGCATATCTTTTGGAAACTGCTTCCCAGTCAATAACATTAAAGAAGGCAGTAATATAATCAGGTCTTCTATTCTGATAGTTTAAGTAATATGCATGCTCCCATACATCAATCCCTAAAATAGGTGTCCCTTCAGAACATCCGCAGCATGTAGCTCCAGACATTAATGGGTTATCTTGATTTGCTGTAGAAGTTACTTTTAATTCACCCTTTTTATTTACCACTAACCAAGCCCATCCTGAACCAAATCTAGTAGCCGCAGCCTGTGAAAATTTTTCCTTAAATCCTTCAAAGCTTTCAAATGCTTCATTTATCTTATCAGCAAGTTCACCAGTCGGCTGACCTCCACCATTAGGTCCTATTACAGTAAAGTAAAGATTGTGGTTATAAAAACCTCCACCATTGTTTCTTACTGCTCCCCTTATAGCTTCAGGTAATGCTTCTAAATTTGAAACAACTTCCTCAATTGTTTTTTCTAGAAATTCAGGAGCATTATTTTTTAATGCATCATTTAAATTGTTAGTGTATGCAGCATGATGTTTACCATAATGAATTTCCATAGTTTTTGTGTCTATATGTGGCTCTAATGCATCGAATGCATAAGGTAATTTAACTTGTTCAAACATTTTATCACTCCTCTATAGTTTTTTATCTTATATATATTTTAACATACAAACTACCTAAAATCAAGAGCAAAATATTTAATTTCTAATTTTCTTTAACAATATATCCTACACTTCTAACAGTTTTTATGATTTTCTGGCTAAATCCTTTATCTATTTTTGCCCTCAGGAAGTTAATATAAACATCTACAATATTGCTTTCAGTTATAAAATCTATATCCCAGATTTTTTCTGAAATCATAGTTCTTGTAAGTACTCTGTTTTTGTTTCTCAAGAAATATTCCAACAAAAGAAATTCCTTGTTAGTAAGTTCTATTTCCTTTCCTCCTCTTTTCACTTCCCTGTTAAGAGGATTTAGTGTTAAGTCATAAATTGAAAGTACTTCTGAATTACTGCTATTTAATTTTTTAGTCAACACCCGTACGATAGCCTTTAATTTAGCTGAAAGTTCCTCCAGCTTGAAATCATTATAGATGTAGTCATCTGCTCCCTTCAGTAAAGCTTCCGTTTTAGAATACTTATCATCATGTTCAATTGAGAGTAAAAGATAGCCTTCCTTTTTCAGCTTTACAATTTTCTCAATTATTAAAGGAAAATCTTCAAAGGAACTTACATCTGCCATTATCAGGTCTATAGAGTCTGTTTTTAGTCCTTCTATCAGCCTTTCCTCATTATCTGACAAAATTACATTAAAACTCATTTCCTTCAATAGCTGTCCTACAACTAATCTGCTCTTTTCATTCTTATTGTGAAGTAATATTTTCATTTTTTCTCCTTTCTTTGATATTTTTATATTTTTAATTGCTTAATTAATTCCGTTATAATCCCATTCATTTTTCTTGATGCTTCTGAATCAGTAGATACGTATGGAAATCCGGAATCCCCTGCTTCAACAATACTTGTATCCATTGGTATGGAACCTAAGAAATTGGTTTTTGTTTCTTCAGCCATTTTCTCTGCTCCTCCCTTTTTAAATATGTGAACCTCTTTGCCACAGCATGGGCATACGAAACCACTCATGTTTTCTATTATTCCTAACAACTGGAGATTCAGTAATTTTGCAAATTTTACACTCCTTCTCGAATCGAGAAGTGAAACATCCTGTGGGGTAGTAACTACAATAGCCTTCGCATCAGGACTTATATTCTGTGCTATGCTTAATGTTTCATCCCCTGTTCCGGGAGGTAAATCTATTACTAAAACGTCCAATTCTCCCCAGTCAATTCCCTCAAGCATTTCAGAGATGGCACCCATTTTCTGAGGACCTCTCCATATTACAGGATCATTATCAGGAACAAAAAAACTTAATGATGAAATAGCCAAATTTTCCGTTATTGGAAGCGGTGATGATATAGAAGGGAGTTTTACCCCTTCCCTTCCCAGCATTAAAGGGACATTTGGACCATGGAGATCTGCATCAAGTATACCTGCCTTATATCCTCTCATCGACAATCCATAAGCTAAATTAACAGAAACTGTTGATTTTCCAACTCCTCCTTTTCCACTCATAACTGCAATTCTATGCTTAATTTTACTCATTTTTTCCGCTATTTTTTTCTTACGTTCTTCTAAATTTACATTTCCGTGCATATATCCTCCTAATTTAAAATCATTCCGTCTTAATTATTACCATATACTTCCAAAAAAAACAAGTAAATTTACATAAAATATACTTTTTTTTTTTTTTATGTTATAATTATACGGACAAATAACAATTTTTAAGTAAGGAGGTCTTTATGTCCGAATATTTAAGCGATAAACCTAGATTCCTCATCGTAAAGGATAAGGAAGGCAACATAAGAAACGAGCAAGAATTCAAGCATAATGAACAAGGTGATCCAACTTATTATAAAAAAACTGAAAACGGCAAGGTTGTAACCGAATTAGTCTATGAATACAATTATGATGAATCAGGTCGTAGGACTTATGTTAGAATAAATGATATTTTAAAGGACACTTCCACTATTATGGAATATTCATATTAAAATATTCACTTTTTATTAAGTGGGAAAACACAAAGTTGCATTTCCCATTTTTTAATTTTCTATTTTAATTTCAATGCTTTAATTTTAATATCTGGTTAAAATTCCATAAACTAACATAAAAATAGAAAAATCCAACTTTTTCATTATTACATTATACTTCGTATATTTCACTTTGTCAATAATAATATTTAATATTTTCTTGTATTTACAAGCGTTTGAGACTATTTTCATTTTTACTTTTATTTAATAAAATATTGTAAGTTACAATATTTCTAACCTATAAGAGGTTAATTTTTATTGTTTGCTTTTGTTATTTTATTTTTAATCATTAAATTAATTTAACATTATATTAATTATATATCTGGGAAATTCATAAAGGAAAGATAGAAAAAGTAATTTGAAAAATTCTTACTCAGATCAAAAATTCCTTTTCAAACTCCTCTTCATTTACTATCCTTATTCCAAGTTTTTCAGCCTTTTCCAGTTTACTTCCTGCCTTTTCCCCTATAATAAGAACATTCAAGCTTTTAGATACTCCTGATAAATAATTTCCACCTTTTGAAAGGATTATTTCCTTTATTTCTTCTCTCTTATACTTTTCCAGCTTTCCTGTTGCCAAGAAATTTTTCCCTTTTATTGGATTATCCTCTATTTCATTTTCCTTTTTGTAATCAGAAAAAAATTTCAGTCCAGCCTCCTTCAGTTCCATTATCTTTTTCCAGTTTGCCTCATTTTGCAGATAGTCATGGACAGATACCGCTACCTTTTCCCCTATTCCCTTAATCTTTATAAGATCTTCCACCGACTGTTCCTTAAGAATGTCAATATCAGGAAAGTGCTTTGTCAGAAGATTTGCATTATATTTCCCTACAAAAGTTACCCCCAGTGCATACAGTACCTTATTGTAGTCCCTTTTTTTACTTTCTTCTATGCTGTTAAGTAGATTTTCTATGCTTTTTTTCCCCATTTTTTCAAGAGTTTCTAGCTCTTCCCTATGATCCTTAAGAAAATAAATATCTACTACTGTTTTTATTTTCCCCAGTTCTATAAACTTTTCCACTATCTTATCCCCTAATCCTGATATATTCATAGCATCCCTTGAGACAAAATATCCTATTTCCCTCTTTACTTTTTCAGGACAAACAGAATTTAGGCATTTTAATGCCACCTGCCCCTCCTCTCTCACAAGATGAGTCCCACATACAGGACACGCTGTAGGAAGAGATATTTCCTCCTCTTTACCGTTTCTCTCCTCCATAACTACATTTACCACTTGGGGTATTATTTCTGCCGCCTTTTCAATTATGACAGAATCTCCTATTTTTATATCCTTTCTTCTTATCTCATCAAAATTATGAAGACTTGCCCTCTTGACCACAGATCCCGACAAACTTACTGCTTCAAGTTCTGCAACAGGGGTTACGACACCAGTCCTTCCTACCTGAAGAGTTATCCCCTTTAACCTTGTCTTTGCCTGCTCTGCAGCAAACTTATATGCTATTGCCCATCGTGGACTTTTTGTGGTATACCCAAGTTCCTCATAATAGGAAAAGTCATTTACTTTTATTACGAGTCCGTCTGTCTCATAATCTAGTGCATGTCTTTCCACATTCCATTTTTCTATTGATTTTTCAAGTTTTCTAAAATCATCATATTTTTCAAATATCTGTGTAGTTTTAAATCCTAGCTTTTCAATATACCTTACACTTTCCTCATGGGAAGTTATCCCAAATTTTTCAGGGTTTACAAGATAATAAAGATAGCAGTCAAGTCCTCTTTCCTTTACAATGGTGCTATCCAGTTGCCGTATTGTTCCTGCTGCGGCATTTCTTGGATTAGCAAACACATCTTCACCTGCTTCTTCCCTTTCAATATTCACTTTTTTAAATTGGGATATAGGAAGCACTATTTCTCCTCTCACTTCAAGGGAAACTTTTTCCTTCAGTTTTTTTGGAATTGATTTTATTTCCTTGATATTTTCTGTAACATCTTCTCCTATTTGTCCGTCTCCCCTAGTTATCCCCCTTACCAGTATACCGTTTTCATATATAAGGCTTATGCTTAAACCATCTAATTTCAGTTCCAATATATATTCTATTTTTTTGTTTAGTCCTACTATTTTCCGTATTCTCTGGTCAAAATCCTCTATTTCAGAAATATTATAAGTATTTGAAAGGCTTAACATTGGAACCTTATGTTCCACTTTGGAAAATTTTCCGCTGGCTTCTCCTCCTATTTTTTCTGTTGGAGTTATAACCTTTGCCACACCAGTTTCTTCCTTAAAATGGGGATATGTTTCTTCGATTCCCTTTAGTTCCCTCATCATACCATCATATTCCATATCTGAAATAACAGGATTATCCTCATTATAGTAAAAATTGTTGTGTCTTTCAATTTCCTCCCTTAGCCATATATATCTTTTTCTTCTTTCTTCTTCATTTCCTCCGTTATTATCTGAAATAGTATCTTTTAAAGCTATACTCTCTTTTATCTTTGGGTTATTATTTTTATCTTCATTGTTATCAAACATTTTCATTATTCTCTCTTCCTTCTCTGCAATCTAGTTTTTTGTTTTACCTTTTATTTAAAAGTCTTTCAAGATATTAAAGTATATTATCTGCATCATTATATTTTAATATTTTGTATATTATACCATAAAAGATTCTCTCTCAAAATAAAAATTTTTGACTATAATTTACTCTATCTTCATATTCCCCTGTATTATTTTGACAAAATATGTTATCATATAGTAAAAATAAAAATATTTATTTTAAATTTTTATCTAGTAAACAAGGTTTACTGTTAGAGAATTATTCTATTTTAATAAAGGAGGATTTGAGGCTACTGCAAAAAAGTACCTCTGTTTAATAATAAAATGTCACAATCAACTATAAATGATAAAATTGATATATTGGGTCTGAATCTTGCAAAGATGCAGGAGGTTTTTTCCATAGTGGGATTGAAAAAGTTTAATGCTTCTCAAGTCTTTGACTGGCTCCACAACAAACTGGTTTTTGACTTTGACAGTTTCACAAATATATCTAAGCAGGATAGGGAAATACTGAAGAAAAAGTTTTATCTGCCTAAACTTGAGTATAAAACTCATCAAATTTCAGATGAAGGAGATACTGAAAAATTTCTTTTTGAGCTTAAGGACAGGAGACTCATAGAAAGTGTACTCATATCCCACAGCAACAGACACACCCTCTGTGTATCTTCTCAGATAGGATGCCTTCTCGGATGTGATTTTTGTGCTACTGCAACCATGAATTATGAGAGGAATTTAGATATTTCTGAAATACTCCTTCAGTTTTACTATGTACAAAGTTATCTGTCACAAAGAGGAGAAAAACTTGGGAATGTTGTTTTCATGGGAATGGGTGAGCCTTTCCTTAACTATGACAATGTTATCAGTGCAATAAATATATTAAATTCCCAAAAGGGACAAAATTTTTCCAAAAGAAACTTTACAGTTTCCACCAGCGGTATTATACCTGGCATAGAAAAATTCACTCAGGAAGAACCTCAAGTTAATCTTGCCATATCTCTTCATTCAGTAAGGGATAATATACGGGATGAAATTATGCCAATTAACAGAAAGTGGAATATAAGTGCTTTGAAAAAAGCCCTTATTAACTACCAGAAACATACAAGGAACAGGATTACATTTGAATATATACTGATTGATGATTTCAATTGTGAAACTAAGGATGCCTTTGAGCTTATAAACTTTTTAAGGTCCTTTTCCTGTTTGGTGAACCTGATTCCATACAATCCTGTTTCAGGAAAGCCTTACAGGACACCGCCAAAGCATAAACAAAGAGAGTTTTATGCTTTACTTAAAGGAAAAAATGTTAATGTTACACTAAGAGAAACTAAAGGTCAAGATATTGCCGCAGCATGCGGTCAGCTAAAGGCAAAAAAGGAGATGGAGGATATAAATGAAAAATAACACTAATAATAAGGGGAAGACTATAACAAAAGTTGTAGCTGTATCCAAGAAGAAGAGGAAAAGACTTACCACCTATATCTTAAACTTTTTCTTGTTACTGTTTGTTATTGCTATAGGTGTTTTAGGATATATGGTCTATTCAATAAAAAAGGAGACCCCTACTGAGCTTATCGAAAGCTACAGTCCTATCTCTCCTTCCATAATATATGATATTAACGGAAACCAGCTTGATACTATAATAGTTGAAAACCGTTCCCCTATAAGTATTAATGATGTACCAAACTATGTACAAAATGCTTTTTTGGCTATTGAAGATCGTAAATTCAGATCCCACCACGGATTTGACATTCTTCGTACTGGAAGGGCAATGTTTCTTACTTTAACTAATACGCGTCGTGAAGGGGGGAGTACAATTACCCAGCAATTAGCTAAAAATGCCTTTCTTACTCCGGAACGTACATGGATTAGAAAAGCTAAGGAAGCTATACTTGCCATCGAAATAGAAAGAAAATATACAAAGGATGAAATACTTGAAAATTACTTAAATACAATATATTTCGGACAGGGGGCTTACGGTATTAAAAATGCAGCCATAAAATACTTTAATAAGGAACCTAAGGATTTAACCATTGCCCAAGCGGCAATTCTTGCAGGACTACCAAAATCCCCTACTAAATATTCAAAATATGAGCATGCAGTTGAAAGGCAGCAGATAGTCCTTTCTCAAATGAGAAATTTTGGCTTTATTACAGAACAGCAGTATGAGGAGGCAAAGTCTGAAAAGATTGAATTTGTGAACGGTAATATAAAAAACAGAAGTGAAGAGGAGCAAATTTCCACTTCAAATATTGCACCAGAATTTACTACAATTGTACTAAGTGAAGTTAAAAAAATTCTCAAAATAGATGAGGACGATCAGAAATTTATTTTTGATGGTTATAAGATATATGCCACTGTAGATTTAAATATGCAGAATGCAGCCTATAAGGCATTTAACAGTAACTATAACATGCGTAGAAGGGCTAAGCTAAACGGAGCTTTGTTTTCAATAGACCCTAGCAATGGTTTTGTAAAGGCTATGGTTGGGGGGAAAAACTATAAAAAAGGAGAATTTAACAGAGCTTTAAGTGCTTTAAGGCAACCCGGTTCATCATACAAACCCCTTGTATACCTTGCGGCTCTACAGAAAAACATTGCAATGAACAACGTAATGGAAGATTCTCCCCTTACTACACCTGGTTGGTCTCCAAAAAACTATGACGGAAAATTCAGGGACAGTATGACACTAGCTAAAGCTTTGGAAATTTCAAATAACGTTATACCTGTAAAACTTCTTCAATATGTAGGTATTGATGCCGTTGAAAAAATATGGCGTGATTCAGGAATAGTCGGAGGAGATTTCCCTAAAGATTTGACTTTGGCTCTTGGTTCCATTACTACAAAACCTGTAGATATGGCTTTATTCTATGCGGCACTGGCGAATGGAGGATATCAGGTAACTCCCCAATATATATACAAGATAGAAAACAAGTATGGGGAAATTATTTATGAAGCAAAGCCTCAGAAAAAAAGGATATTTGAATCGGAAGATGTGGCAATTCTCACATATATGCTTCAAAATGCAGTAAATTATGGAACGGGACAAAGTGCAAAAATCTTTAAAAATGGAAAACTTGTTCCTACGGCTGGAAAGACAGGGACTACAAGTGATTATGTCTCCGCATGGTTTACGGGATACACTCCTACCCTTGCAACGGTAGTGTATGTAGGAAATGACGACAACAAACCTATGGGTGGAGGAATGACAGGGGGAGCTGCCGCTGCACCTATATGGAAGACATACATGCAATCTGTAGTCAATATTGAAAACTACAATGTCGGATTCTTTGAGTTTATAGACGACTATATTAAGAGAAAAGACTTAACAATAAGGGAAATTGACTTAAAGATTGGATTACTTGATACTGACGGTGTAGATAAAAGGTCTGCTCTATTTAAGGCAGGAACTGAACCTATTGAATATGAAGGGAAATTCAAAGGCGGTATAACCTTCTAGAGAACTTATAAAAATATATACAGGACATAAATATCCAGTAAAAATAAACTTTAAATTAAAAAGGCTACTTAGAAGAGAACAATATTTCTTCCAAGTAGCCCTTTATTTTATTTAATATTTTCTTATTTATCTTATATTTATATTATAAACATCTCTTTTCTGTAAAAGGTTTATCTTATTTTCATATCCACTGTTAAAAATTATTTCAAAATATTATTCCCTCAAGGCAAGAGGCATTGTAAAGTAGATTGATTTATCATTACCTTCGTCTTTAACCACTACCGAGCTTTTCGCATCAAGTAACTTAAGTTCTGTAACTTTTCCCTCAATAATAGAAATATAATCCATTAAGAACTTTACATTCAAGGAAATCTTCAAATTTTCCCCCTCCTGTATTGTTATCAGCTCCTCCTTTATTTTTGCATTTTCATTTATTCCTGTCAAAATCAGCTTGTTATTTTCAAAAGTAAAAATTCCACCATTTTTAGAATCCTTATTATCCCTTACAAATATGAGGGTTCTTTTTAATACAGACAGGAAATCTTTAGTGTTTAAGAGAATTTTTTTATCATGCTGTGTTCTATTAAGTATAGATTTATAGTCAGGAAATTGAAGCTCTATTACCCTAGTCAATATTTCTGTATTGGAAAATTTGAAAAATACTCTCGTACCATCTGATTTAAAAATAATATTTTCTTCATCAATAAGCTTCATAATTTTCACAAGACCTTCAATGGTTTTTAAAGGTATACTTACACTAAGTCCTTCCTTTCCCCTTTCATTTTCTTCCAGCTCTTCCTCAATATATGTGAGCCTGTATGTATCTGAAGAAATCAGCTTTAACTTATTTTCCTCTATTTCCATTCTTATGCAGTTTACTGCAAGGGTTTCAGGATCTGTCGAAGCAGATATTTTTACGTTTTCAATGTGAGTCAGTAGCTTGTTCTTGTTAAAGATATATTCTACACCCATTTCAAACTTAGTTTGTGGAGGATAGTTTTCAGCATCATATAGGGAAAATTCACTGTCTGTATTTTCCGTCCTTATGATAAGTTTTCCTTGCTCCTCCATAAGTTCTATCCTATCATCCAGGATTTGTTTTAAAAATTCCTCTATTAACTTATGTTTTATTACAATTTTACCTTCCGAAATTATTTCTCCAGGTATTTCTGTATTAATAGAAAGCTCCAGATCCGAACCTTTCAGTATAATCTTGCTTTCCTTTGCTTCTATATATACTCCTGACAGCACTTCCCTAATTTTGTTTTCTGAAACAGAATTTTCAACTATTTGAATAGCCTTTAAAATTTCTCTTCTATCAACTTTAACGTTAAGCATATTTCTCCTTTCAAAAAATATTTATTATAAAATATTTTATAGCATTTCTTTATATTCCTTAAAATGATTTTTCAATTTTACAATGGCTTTTTTTTCAATTTGCCTTACCCTTTCACGGGTAATATTCAGTATAGAGCCTATCTCCTTTAAGGTATGTATTTTGTTATTATAAAGCCCGTACCTCAGCTCCAGTATTTCCTTTTCCCTTTCTGTAAGGGTATTATCTAGAAGATTACGCATTTCTGACAGTTGATCCTCCTTTATTATCTTTTCCTCCACATCATCATTTTTTCCAATCACATCTTCCAAATAAATATTATCCCCTATGGTTTCGTTTAGGGAAATTACATCTTGAAACTCATTTAAAAGAAGGATTACCTTATTTTCCTTCAAGTCCACCTCTTTAGCAATATATGCGGTCGACGGAGATTCCCCATATTCAGCCGCATAATCGGTGATTACTTTATTTACTTTGGACAGCTGTTCATACTTATAAGAAGGTATCCTTATATCCCTTCCTGTATTAATAATAGCCTTTTTTATGGACTGCTTTATCCACCAAACTGCATATGTACTAAATCTATGTCCCTTTTTATAGTCAAATTTATTTATCGCCTTTATAAGTCCTATGTTACCTTCACTTATAAGATCAATAAGGGGCAGTCCATTTCCAAGAGACTTTTTGGCTGTACTTATCACCAGTCTCAAGTTTGAGAGAATTAAAAGCTGCCTAGCCTGTTCATCATTTTCTTCCCTGATTTTCTTTAACAGTTCGTATTCCTCCTCCTTTGATAAGAGATGATACTTCTGTATATCACTTAAATATAGAGAAATCAAGTTTAAATTATTTTCTTCCATATATTCTACTCCGCTAACATTTTATTGTTTTACTAATATTATGCATATGTTCATGTTACGCCTACTATCTATATAAATTCAGATTTTAAATCTCTGCTCATAAACAGTGAAGCAAGTTCACTTACAGGCCTATCTTCATATATAACTTCATAAAGAGCTGAAAAAATAGGAGCTTTTATATTTTTTTCCTTTATAATCACATAGAGAGCTTTTATTGTTTCAGCTCCTTCAGATACCATATTCATATTTGCAACTATATCTGATATTTTTTCCCCTTTTCCAAGTTTTTCTCCAACATATCTGTTTCTACTGTGTTTACTTGTACAAGTAACAATTATATCTCCAAGACCTGAAAGACCCATAAATGTCTTGGGATTCACATTGTAATATTTCCCAATCTCAAGTATTTCATTCATCCCCCTAGTTAGAAGTGCAGCCTTGGAATTATCTCCATATCCCAGTCCATCAGCTATTCCTGCCGCTATTGCCAGACAATTTTTCACAGCTCCACCCAATTCGGCACCTACAAGGTCAGTTCCTGTATAAACCCTAAAATAAGAATTACTAAACAGTTCCTGAACCTCTACCGCAGCTTTTTCCTTCAAGGAAACCGCCAAAATAGCAGAAGGCAACTTCATAGCAACTTCTTCCGCATGTGTCGGTCCTGCAAGAAGAACATAACTGTACTCCTTTCCTGCAAGCTCTTCATCTATCACTTCCGAAATTCTTTTTTTACTTGAAATTTCTATACCTTTTGCTACATTAACTATAATTATATTATAAATCAGACAATTTTTCAATCTTTTTAATATTCCTCTCAAAAACTGTGTAGGAGTAGCTAATAAAATTACATCTATTTTCCCATATTCTTCGGTATTTGATAGTATCTCACAGTAATCATCTACTATTTTCAATTCCTCTGGAAATTTAATACCTGGTAAAAATAAAGGATTTTCCCTAGTTTCCCTTATTATTCTTCTATTTTCTTCATTATGCTCCCATAAATATACATTATTTCCATTTTCCACTAGCAGCCTGGAAAGACAACTTCCCCAACTGCCACCTCCAATCACCAATACATTTTTCATGATTTCACCTGCCTATGTAATTATTTTTTTGGTTCAAATTTTGTTTCTGTACCGTTAATAAGTCTTTCTATGTTACTTTTATGCCTTATAATAATTAGAATAGCTATAATCCCTCCAAAAATAATATAAGGAATATTTCCATATAATAAATATATAAAGATAGGAAGAGATACAGCCCCTATCATGGAAGAAAGGGATACATATCTTGTTAAGAGAAAAACAGCAAAAAATACAACGGCTGCCAATAAAAGTGCTTTAGGAACCAATACAATGAAGACTCCCACTGTTGTGGCAACTGCCTTTCCTCCTTTAAATTTCATAAAAATTGAAAAACTGTGTCCTATTATGGCTGAAACCCCTATCAAAATGACATCTATATTGGATATATTCGCCACATTCTCGATTAAATCTGCCCTCATGATAAGAGCTAGAATTACTGGAATAGATCCCTTTCCAATATCCAGCACAAGGGTAAGTATTCCCAACTTAGCCCCCAGCACCCTTGCCGCATTTGTGGAGCCGGTATTTTTGCTACCATGCTCCCTCACATCTATACCTTTGAATACTTTTCCTACCCATAAGGCATTGGGGATACTCCCCAGTACATATGCCGTTAGTATCAATAAAATTGTAGTCATATTCTACCTTCCAATCTGTTTTTTCATTTTATAATATTCATTTTTATGTCTATTTTTAACTATATCTATCATTTGTTTCAGCTTTTATTCAATTTTTTCAGTTCTCTATAAAGAAATACTGTCAATACTGCCGAAAACACAAGATCAGTAAAAGGCTGTGCATACCATACTCCATCCAGTTTCCATATATAGGAAAAAATAATCATTACAAGAAGAAATATTACAACTTGTCTTAATAAGTTCAATATTACTGCATACTTTGGACGACCTGTCGCTTGAAAATAATTTGGAACAATAATCCCCAATGATGCTGGAATTACAAGGGAAAAGTATATTCTTAACGCCTTTATCCCTTCCTGAAGCCCTAGAGATGTCGTCTTTTCATTAAAAAAGATTATAAGCTGCTTTGGAAATGACATTATTACCATCCAAAATAGCCCTGATGACACAAGTCCCATTGCCACAGCTATAAGAAGTGCATTCCTTACCCTTCTGAAATTTTCCGCTCCATAGTTAAACCCTATGATAGGCTGTATTGCCTGTGCTACTGAGTAGACTGTCATAGTCATTATGGGAAGATAGGAATTTATAATTGTCATTATGGCTACCCCATAAGTTCCACTATTACTTTCCACTATCTTGTTTGTTACAAGTCCCACTACTGAACTGGCCATCTGAAGTAAAAATGGAGACATTCCTATTGAAAATATATCCTTTACCACATCAAGGGAGGGTTTCATATATTTTAGACGAAGCCGTAGGGAACTTATATTCTCCAGTTTATATCCAAAAAGATTTATATTTATAGGAAATTTTCCTACTATTATAAAATACATTACAAATAGTGCAGAAAGTGCATTTCCAATCAATGTTGCATAAGCCGTACCTTCTATTCCTGTCTTTAAAATTACTACTGCCACATAATCCAGTATTATATTGGTAATAGCACCTATAAGCATAGAAAACATTGCTATCCTTGGAGTTCCAGCAGCATTTAGTATATTTGTAAGTCCGTATGAAAAAAACAATGGCAGTATTGCATACATTATTATTTTTAAGTATGTCCTGGCAAAGGGCAAGGTTTCTCTGTTTGCCCCCGAATAGAGCAATATGGTATCTAAGTTGAATCCAACAAGTATATATAATACTATTCCAAGTATTACAAAAATTGTAACAGTATTGCCAAGTATCTTTTCAGCTTCTTCTTCCCTGCCTTGTCCCAATCTTATGGAAACTATCGTTCCTCCTCCGACTCCCACAAGCATTGAAAATGCTATAAAAATCATTACAATATAAAATGAAACTCCTGCTCCTGCCAAAGCTTCTTCACTTATTTTTCCCACAAAGAATCTGTCTACTATGTTATAAAGGACAACCACCACCGAACCTATAAAAGTAGGAATAAAGTATTTTATACATAGTCTCAATATTGAGGTATTCAGTAATTCTTCACGTTTTTTTTCCATTTTTATTCCTTTATCACATTATTTTCATTTATTCTATTGACTAAATAACCAGCAACCTTTTCCAGTACCCCCTTATCTCCCATTTTTTTCCTTTCATCCTTTAATTTTAACATTACCATATCTATATTATCCTTTATTTTTTCATATTCTAAAATTAACTTTTCTTTAGAAAAGTCCTCCTGTAGTAATTCCGGGAAAATTTCCTCTCCTGCATTTATATTTGTTAATGAAACATATTTTAAATTCAATATTTTCCTTGCAATAAAAGCATTCAGAGAAGAAGTTTTGTAAACTACAATAACTGGGAGCCCCATAAGTGCCATTTCAAAGGTAACAGTTCCTGAAGTGGCTATTGCCAGTTTACATTTTTCCCTTAAACTTTTTATGTTATCAAAACTTACTTCCAAATTTTCTATTTTACTTAAATCTATATTCTCTACATAATTCAGATGAGACTCATCAGCAAACTTTATGATAAACTTCTCATCCTTCATTTCTTCACTTTCCAAAAGTTTCACAATTTCAGGGATAAACTTTCGGATTTCCTGCTTTCTACTTCCAGGCAAAAGTAATATTTTTTCCCCAAACTCTTCTGAAAAGGTGTATTTATCCGTAAGAGGATTACCGAAATATCGGACATCAAGCCCAGTTTCAGCACGTTTTTTATCAAAATATTCCTTTTCAAAGGGAAAAATTACTATGACATCATCAAATTCTGCCAGCCTGTAGATTCTTTTCTTTCCCCAAGCCCATACTTTAGGTGGAATATAGTATATCGTCCTTACCTTTGGTAATCTTTCCTTTACAAGTTTAAAGAATCTTAGGTTAAAACCTCCAAAATCGACAAATATAACCGTTCCTATATTATTATCTCTAATATATTTCAGATATTCTTCAGCCTTTTCCTTAAAATATCCATATTTTTTTATAGCTTCAAGGAAGCCCATAATATCATTATCTTTTATATGGTTTATCTTTTTTGCACCTGCTGCTATGGATTTGTCCCCCACAACCCCGAAAAATTCAAGATTAGGATCTATTTTTAGCATTTTCTCTATAATATAAGATAAATGCATATCACCGGACATTTCTCCACAGGATACAAATACTTTCTTACTGTTATTCATTTTATTCTCCGTCATCAACTTCCCATTTAGATCAGAATTCGTCTTCTCCTAATTTTAATCCCTTTATAAATATTTTATTTCTGTTGGCATATTCTATAACTTCCTCCTGGTCGATAAAAAGCATTTTATCCGCCTCGGCTACTATGCCCCTTCCCTTTATTTCCACAACTCTCTTTATGGTATCAAGTCCTATCGTTGGGATGTCTATACGGTAATCCTGCTTTCTCCTTGCAGTCTTTACCACTATACAATCCTTTCCAGCAAGCTCTCCTCCTCTTAATATGGCCTTATCTGTACCCTCTATACCTTCAAGGGCTATAACTGCCTCATCCTTGACTACAACAGTCTGTCCTGCATCTATATCAGTCAGCATTCTTGCAGCTTCCACCCCTATTTTTATAGTTTTTTCTTCATTTTTTGACGGGGAGTTCCGGGTATAATTTTCCTCCTTTACCATATATTCGGAAAAAAGGTAGTTTTGGGGAAGTACCTTAATTCCTTCCCCTTCTATATAGTCTATAATTGCCTTTAATATATTCTTATCCTTTTTATTCCTAGTGGAAAGAAGTATCTTTGTGGCAGTAAAATCAAACTTCAAGTTGGAAAAGATAAGATCCTTTTCCACTTTTCCAAGCATAACAAGCTTGGAGACATTGTGTTTCTTAAAATACGAAATTATCTTGCCCGGCTGTGCAACGCTATATTTTGAAGAATTCTCCCTACCTTTAACCTTTTCAGACACACTGTCAAATAAATAGACGGAAACAGAATTAATTCCTCTTTTTTCACATTCATCTATAAAAAGTTCCGGCAACTTTCCATTTCCTGCTATAATACCTATCTTATCCATTTTATCTAGTAATTCCTCTTTTACTTTTTCTTATAAATTCCACCAGCTTGACAACATCCTGGTTATCAGCATAGTTCCTATCAAGAATCTGAAGAGCTTCCTCCAGTTTCAGCTTCTTCTTGAAGATAATTTTATATACTTCCCGCAATGTCTTTATCTGCTCTTCTGAAAAACCTCTTCTTTGGAGCCCTACAATATTTATGTATACTGCTCTTGCCTTATTTCCTTCCGAAAGCATATAAGGAACCACATCCTGATTTACAGCGGAACATCCTCCTATCATCGAATGTCTTCCAATCCTTGTAAACTGATGGACTGCTGTCAATCCACCTACTACCGCATAGTCTTCCACTTCCACATGTCCTGCAAAAGTAGCCGCATTTGCCAATATACAATTATTTCCAATAATACAATCATGAGCTATATGAACATAAGCCATAATTAGACAGTTGTTTCCTATCCTTGTTTCATACTTGTCATCAGTTCCCCTATGTATTGTTACAAATTCCCGTATAGTATTATTATCTCCTATGGCAACCCTCGTTTTTTCTCCTTTAAATTTAAGGTCCTGAGGGACTTTTCCTATTGATGCAAAGGAAAATATATAGTTATTTTCACCTATCGTTGTTTCCCCTTCAATTACGACATGTGATTCCACCGTTGTCCCTCCCCCTATCGTAACTTCAGGACCTATAATAGAATAAGCTCCTATGGTTACATTTTCTCCAATTATCGCTTCCTTTGCGACAATTGCTGTTGGATGTATACTTCCACTCATAATCATACCTCTTTAATTTATTTTATTATATTTCCTGTATGGAGAACATTAAATCGGCTTCACTTACCACAGTTCCGTCCACCAAACATCTACCCTTTGCCACTATAATATTTCTTTTTACCTTTATCTTTTCCACTTCTATCCTAAGCTGATCCCCAGGCACTACTCCCCTTCTAAACTTACACTTGTCAATAGACATAAATAAAGGTATTTTACCTGGTTCAAGCATAAGCAACCCTACCGCCTGTGCCATTGCCTCTACTTGGAGTACTCCAGGCATCACAGGTTTCCCGGGAAAATGCCCGTTAAAAAATTCTTCATTCATTGTAACATTTTTTATCGCCACCAAAGTATCTGTTCCATTTTTTTCAATAACCCTATCCACAAGCAAAAATGGATATCTGTGGGGTAATATTTTCATAATATCTTCAATTCGCATAACTGGCTCCATTTTATAAAATTCCTCCCATTTTTTTACAAATATTTTTACTCTTCTTATATTATATGAAATTTCTTAAAAAATTACAACTATTTTAAGTATTTTTCAGCTATTAATTCTGTCATCTTGGCATTCACAAAATGACCAGCCTTTATGGCAATTATATGAGCCTTTATCGGTCGGCACAATACGTAAAGATCTCCTATAATATCAAGGATTTTGTGCCTTACAAACTCATCTTCAAATCGCAGTCCTTCAGGATTTAAAGGTCCCTCTTTTCCTATAACAATGGCATTATCCAGACTTCCCCCCAATGCAAGGTTATTTTTCTTTAAAAAATCTATCTCATAATCAAAGGCAAAGGTTCTACAGCTACTTATGTTTTCAATATAATTTTCGGGAGTGACCTCCAACTCATAATATTGTGATTTTAAGAAATTATGATTAAAGTCTATAGTATAGGATATCTTAAATCCTTCATAGGGCAATGCCACCACATGCTTTCCCGCCTTTTCATCATGAAATATAACCGGGATATCTATTACAACAGGTTTTATTTCATCAGAAAGCTCTCTTATTCCAGCCTCCTGAATTGTACGTATAAATTCTATTGAACTTCCGTCAAGTATAGGAAGTTCGTTTCCTGAAATTTCTACCATTATATCAGTAATTCCAAGTACTGAAAGGGCCGACAGAAAATGCTCTATTGTATGAATCCTTACATCTGCGTTATTTTTTATGTTTGTTCCCCTTTCCAAATCAAAGAGATTCCTATAATCTACTTTTATTATATTGTTCCTATCCTGTATGTCTATCCTTTTGAATACTATCCCATTTTCCACTTCTCTGCCGTTTTCTGTGGCTATTTCTCTATCTCCAGCTGGTTTTAAAACAAGTCTTATGTCTTCACCCTTATGAAGCCCGATTCCTGACAATTCCACTTCCTTTGCTATCGTCCTTCTTTTCATTTTTACCTCCGTTAGTCCTTTAAAAGTTTTTCAGCCAATACAAGTGCTATCTTTTTTTCTCCTGTCATAAAGTCTATTGTCATACTTTTTTCATCAATGGCCTTTATTTTTCCTTTTCCAAACTTAATGTGATTTACAGTTTCCCCCACTTTATATTTGGATTTTCCCTTATTTTTCAGTTCTGATGTTCTTACTGACTTTATGGCAAAGGGATTGAAATTTTCTATTTTTTTCTTTGTTTCCTTATTTACTACAATGCTTTTTTCCATTTTTTTACTGAATTTTGCAAATTTCTCTGACAAATAGTCCAGATTATCCTGTTTCATTTCATATATGAACCTGGAAGGTTTTATGAAATAGTTCATCTGTCCCCATACCATCCTCTCGGATACATGAGAAATATATAGTTCCTTCTTTGCCCTTGTAACTGCCACGTAGCACAATCTTCTTTCCTCTTCAATTTCCTCCTCTGTAGTTTCATAATTGCACGATGGAAAGAGACCGTCCTCCATTCCTGCCAAAAATACATAATCAAACTCCAGTCCCTTTGAGCTATGTACTGTCATCAGTTTTACGTAATTTTCCTCATCTTGGAGGTCATCAGTTGATGAAGTTAATGTTACCATATCCAGATACTCACTCAAGGAGATGACCGGATTTTGCTTTTCTATTTCTGTTATACTGTTTAGAAGTTCTTCAATATTTTTTATTCTATCCTCTCTGTTTTCTTCTATAAAGTCCATATATTTTGTCTTTACAAGGACTTCATCAAATATTTCCCTTATGGACAATTCATCTAAATTTGACTGTATATTTTCTATTAAATTATAGAATTCCTTTACAGCCTCCTTTACCCCTTTTTTTATACCCTCAATTCCATCTATATATTTTAAGGCTTCCAGCATGGAAATGTCCTTTTGTGACGATATCTCGGAAATTTTTTCCAAAGTTTTACTTCCTATGGACCTTTTAGGAACATTTATTATTCTTAAAAAATTGTGATCATCATTTGTATTGTTAATAAGACTAAGGTAAGCAAGTAGATCCTTTATTTCCTTCCGTTGAAAAAATTGCATTCCACCGTAAATCCTATATGGAATATTGGAAGACAGCAGTCTTTCCTCAAGGACACGGGACTGAGAATTTGTCCTATATAGTATCGCCATATCCTTATATCCTTTTCCCAAACTGTTTTTAGCCTTTATTTCATTAACTATAAAGTCAGCTTCATCATATACAGTAGCGGCATTAAATACCTTTATCTTTTCCCCTCTTTCCCCTTCTGTCCAAAGTTTTTTACCTTTGGAACTTTTATTATTCCGTATTATTTCATTGGCTGTTTCAAGTATATTTTTTGTAGATCTATAGTTTCTTTCCAGTTTTGCCACAAATGCCTTCTTGTAATCCCTTTCAAAATTCAATATATTATTTATATTAGCTCCTCTAAAGGCATATATACTTTGATCTTCATCTCCGACCACACATATGTTTTTATATTTATCAGCAATCATACTGACAATTTCATATTGTATATCATTTGTATCCTGATATTCATCCACCATAATATAATGATATCTATCTTGTACTCTTTCCAGTACATATGGATCTAACAGTAGTTTCTTGGCATTCAGAAGCAAGTCAGAAAAATCCATTCCATTATTTTTTCTCAGTACTTCATCATATTTCTTATAGATATCATAAAAGATTTTATTATGATAAAGGGTCATATCTATTTCGTTTTCCAGTTCTTCTATTCCTATGCTTTGTTCCTTCAGTTTGCTTATTCTGCTTGCTATTACAACAAGTGACAGTTTCTCCTTTCCAGGTATATCCATTTCCTTTATTATTTTAGAAATAATTGATTTCTGGTCATCTGTATCATATATGTTAAAGTTCCTTCTGTACCCTATCCTATCTGCATAGGTTTTCAGCAATCTTACTGAAAAAGAGTGAAAGGTAGAAACCACAAGGTTGTTTGCCTCTGGGCCTATGAGGAATTCTGCCCTTTCCTTCATTTCCCTTGCTGCCTTATTGGTAAATGTAAGCGCCAGTATATTTAAGGGAGATATACCCAGCTCCTTTATCATATGTGCCATTCTGTAAGTAACTGTACGGGTCTTCCCACTTCCTGCTCCCGCAAGTATAAGGACAGGACCTTCTACTTTTTCTGCTGCCTTCCTCTGTTCATCATTCAATTCATCTAAAATACTCATTATTTCCTTCCTTTTCTTTAGTATACGCACATTATTATATAATTCATAATTATTCAGTACATCAAGTCTATTATAAAAATATTTATCTGAATCTGCCTAAACTCTTAATAACAGCTCTTCATTATATTGAAAGTTTTTCTTTAATATTAAAAACTCCTTATTAGATAACAATTTCACCTTCACTTAAAATTCATAAGCACCATCTCCATTTCCCTGGAATAAAAGAATAATTTTCGTAATACAGTCCCTTTTCAGCTTCCTCTTCCTCATTGGTCAAGATTTCTCTGGAAGCCAATCCTATATGAAAGTCCCTATTCTGAATATATCCTTTTGGAATTATTACAAGCTGTCTATCGGAAGATATCCCTGAATATCCGTTGTATCTTTCACTCATTATTTCCGACAGTAATCTTTTAAATATCCTTTCATCCCTTTTTTTTAAACTTTTCATCGCCTCCTCATAAAATTCCCTTTCAAGTAACTCCCTTTCTTCATCACTTGTCACATCATTAACAGGTGTTTCTGAAACAATTTCCTTTTGATACAGACCCCAGCCAAAGCCTAGCTTTTTTTCGTAGTTTACAGGGGTTAAGTACGTATCCACAGAAAATACAGTATATCCTGAATTTATAACTTTTTCATATCTTTCATATATGTCATTTGTGCCTGTAAGAATACCTTCAAAGGGGTATTCCTTTAGGTTTTCCCTGGTAAAAAATTCCCTGTCCCAACTATTTTTCCCGGTATCAATTCCTACCTGCCATGAATTCCATGGGGATCTGGATATGGGATTCCCTCTATCTGATGACTGGGCAAAAATTGAAGAGTCCGATTTTTTAAATCTTTCTCTTTCCATCAACTTTTTTTCCTTCAGCATCAAAATCAGCTTTCCCGTCATTCCCTTATCATTTTTTGCGTCTTCCCTGTCATTAAGTTTAGATTTTCCTGTTAGAAATGTCATCATTCCCATTAGAAAATAAGAGAGCATCAGCCTCGGCTTATTTTTTAGTTCTTTTCTCTTTTTACCGATGGAATGTAACGATTTTTTCATATTTCTTAAATTACTGATCATATTATATATCACCGTTAGATAAGATTTACGTTTGTTATAAGGATAACGTATAATCCTGTATCTGTCATTGTGAGCTCCCTTAAAAGTCTATCCTTTCCAGTAATGTTACCAACTCCGAATGAGGTGTCTGGGGAAACATATCCACAAGACTCGCCTTTATAAGTTTATGCCCCTTTTCCTGTAATATTTCCAAGTCCTGTACAAAGGTCTTTGGATTGCACGAAACATAAATAATATTTTTTACATTATACTTCATCAACTTTAAAAGAGTCTTTTCCCCTACACCCGGTCTAGGAGGATCCAGTATAATAATATCAGGAGTTATGTTTTTTTCCTCAAACATATCCAAACTTTCAAAGACATCCCCTACCACGAACTCCACATTATCAATACCGTTTAAGGCTGTCGTTTCATTTGCCTTTTTGACTGCCTCCCCCACTATCTCTATTCCATAGACGTATTTTGCCTTTTTTGATACAATCTGCCCTATTGTTCCTGTTCCACTGAAAAGATCAAATATTATACCTGCGTCCTTTCCTTCCATAGTAGTTATGATGTTTTCTATATATTCCAATACTTTCCCATAAAGTAGTTCCACCCCTTCAGAATTTGTCTGAAAGAAAGAATAGGGGCTTATTTTGAAATTCAGGTCAAATATTCTTTCATTTATATCTCTTCTTCCATATAATAAGTTTTCCTTTTCAGACTGTACTGAATCCGAAAGGTTGTCATTTATAGTATGAATGATACCCGTTATTCTGTTTATTAAGGGAAGTTCCAGCAAATGATTTTTCCATTCAGACAAATCAAAGTTATTTTGGGAAGTTGTAACAAGATTTACTAAAATCTCATCTGTTTTTTCCCCTTTTCTTATAACCATGTTTCTAAGATATCCTTCGTGTCTCAATCTATGATAAAAACCTATTTTTTCTGAAATGGTAGGCTGAGAAAAATATTTTACAGTCTCCTTTAATATTTCCCTAAAGTCCGAATCCATCAAACTACATTCATCCACAGTTATAACATCATGAAAACTCCCTTTTTTATGCATTCCAAGAGTTAAAGGACCTTCTATTATTTCATTTCCAAAGCTAAATTCCATTTTATTCCTGTATTCAAATTCCTTCGGACTTCTGACCACCTCTTCAAACTTAAACTCGCTATGGACAGTATTTCTTATCATTTTTAAAATAAGTTCCTGTTTCAATTTTAGTTGATTATCATAGGATAAATTTTGAAATGTACAGCCGCCACATAAGTTGAAGTGAGGGCATCGGGCTTCTATTTCCCCTTTCCCTTTTTCCAGTACTTCTATCCGTTTCAATTCTATTTTCTTGCTTCTGACTTTAGTAACGATTCCTTTCAGTTTGTGTCCTATAATATAGTTTCCTATGGGATAAACCTTCTTTTCTCCATAATAGCCATATGCCTTATTGGGAAAATCCATCCCCACCACTTCTATTTCCAGTTCCTGACCCTTTTTCACTATATTTCCCCTTCTAAATTTATATTAATTTTCTTATATAATTTTACTTAATTCATAAATATAATATATTAGTAAATAATATATTTATTTTTTTATGAAATATTTCAAAAACCTCTTTCCTTCATCTACTAAAGATTCTATAAGGATTTTATATATTCCTTTAGCCGTCTTACCGCCTCCTCAAGTACAGGAATATCATGTACAATAGAAAATCTTACATATCCTTCCACTTGAAAAGTAGAACCTGGAACAACCGCCAGTCCTGTTTTTTCCAATAAATCAAAGGCAAAATCTAAAGATTTCATATTTTTTAATTTCTCTATATCCTCATAGCAGGCAAATACATAAAAAGCCCCCTTTGGCTCAATGCATTTAAAGCCAATTTCTTCAAGTTGCTTTTGAAAATATTCCACCCTCTTTTTATATATCATGGATATTTTCCTTGTGTCGGAACACTTTTCCAATGCTGTCAAAGCACCATACTGAGATAATGTAGAAGCACTGGCAACATTATATTGGCTTACCTTTTTTATTTCCTGTTGTAGCTCCTTGCTGGTAATAATATACCCTACCCTGTATCCTGTCATCGAATGGGACTTAGAAAATCCGCTTATAATTATAAGCTGTTTATCAATATCCCTTTGAAATAAAGCAAAGGATGTATATTCTCCAAAAACTATTGAAGCATATATTTCATCACTTATCAGATACATTTCCTTATCCTTTATATAATCAGATATCTTTTTCATTTCCCCTTCATGAAGAATGGCCCCTGAAGGATTATTGGGGTATGTGAGAATTATAAGTTTAGTTTTTTCCGTCACATATTTTTCAAGAATTTCTGTCGTAAGGATAAAATTATTTTCCTTAAGATCTATATAGACAGGAATTCCACCCATCATTTTTATAAGGGGACCATATCCTGCATAGGAAGGGGTCGGTAAAAGAACTTCATCCCCTTCTTTTAATATTCCCTTCATGACAGAGGACAAACCTTCAGTAGATCCCACTGTTACAAGGACATTATCCAAGGTATAATTGCCTCCAAACCTGCTATTATAAAATTTCGATATTTTTTCTCTTAATTCAGGAAGCCCCCCAACAGGAGAATACTTTATCTTGGTATTTAATGCATGATATGCAATTGATTTTTTAACTTCCTCTGGCACATCAAGGTCAGGTTCCCCCAATGACATATTTATAGTGTTCTCATACTGCTGCATTTTCTCATATATCTTTCTTATGTCCGATATCTGTATTTCCTTTATTATTTCATTTACAAACATTAAAAACTACCTTCCTTCCAGAGAATTCATCACACTTTGTTTAGAAAAAACTAGATTTCTGTCATCTATAATATTTTTATTTGATTATATTATAGCATTTTTACATACTTTTTACAAAAAAATAGAATAATTTATTATAAAAGATCGTAATATTTTATTGATACATTTCAATTTACCATTGGCATAGCTGTCTCAGTTTAATTCTATGTTTTCTCAACCCTTTTCTATTTCTATTTTTAATTTTTTATTATCGAAGTCACCTTTATATTAAAAATATATCTTAAAAGACTTAATATGTCAATGGTAAAGCACCTAAAATTTTACTCTTCTACTTAATTGAGTTTTCAGACACACCCTAATAAAAATAGTTGTAATATTTCTATTTTTTTGATAAAATTTAATATAAAAGGGCTATACGTTGTCCCTAATAAACGTAAATTAAATATCAAGGTAGGAAAAACTATGAATGATGACAAAAATGTAACAATAAATACTAATACCATAATAAAAATTTTTTATAAAAATTTATTTTTAATATGTGGCATAACTTCTATTTTAGTTGTGCTTTCTGCCTTATATGCCTTTAACAGTAAGTCATATAAGGCAGATATTGTCCTTTATGGAAATGACCGTATCCTAAATGAAATAGGAGAAAACTCCCAGTTTTCACTTAATTCCTTTGATTTTTTTCTATTCCTTAAAAATAATTCAAAGGAACTGAAAAATACAGGCATATCTGAAAAAAAATTTTTAGAGGAGATATCCGACAGGTTAAATGCCCAGTCGGAAACAGGAGATCCTACTATAAAGGTAAAATTTTCTTCAAAGGACGAGAAGGAAGTGGAAAACTTCTCAAGGGAGTATATTACTCTATCTGAAAAATACCTTCTGTACAAAAAGAATCTTTTTCTAGATAATCAAATAAAGCTATTGGAGGAACAATACAATTTTTTAAGTAACAATGTTGATTTGAGAACCACAAAGGATTCCTTAAGCGATACACTTGTTTCAAGACTGGCATTTTATAAACTTTTAAAAAATGACACAAATCCCATTGTCCGTTTAGTCAGCCTAAATATCGGACCTGCTCTAAATAAAAAGATTGTTTTGGCGGGAGGGCTATTTACAGGGTTATTTTTAGGGATTTTAGTTGCATTCTTTAAGGAGTTTTCTAAAACTTTGGATTGGAAATATATAAAGGATAAAAAATAGGGAATAAAATATCTTATCTGCTTTTAATAAAAATATTTTATACCATTATATTTAGAAATCTATTAATTTTATTTTTATAGTAGATTTCTTTTTTTTATTCATA
>JBGXYD010000109.1:0-7714 GCA_041815005.1 Leptotrichia sp.
AAAAGAAAAAAGTTAAAAAAGTTGGAAAAAAAATCAGAAAAAAAAGTTGCATTTGGAAAAAATCAGGGTATATATTAGTAGTACTTATTTAAAAAAGATTTTATCTTTTTTGTCTTTTCATAGCGTTACTTAGAAGAGTGGATCCCCAACCACTCTTTTAAATTTATTTTTTAATCTAAGTAACTAAACTAATGGGATATTTCAAAAAGTGTTTCAAATTTATCAAAATTTATTTTGTATTTATTATTTTTTACTTTAGTCAAAATCCCTTTTTCACAAAGGGACGAAATTTCTCTTGAAAGAGAAGGACGGGTAACTTCGAATTTCTTTGCCAGTTCTGAAATATTGGGTCTAAATGAGATCAGCCCATTTTTATGATGAGATTTTATATAGCTGAGGACTTTTTCATTTATTGTTTTATTTAAAAAATTGAACCATATCCTTTTAGAGAGAAACTGTCCCTTGTTTGATATTTCGTTAAGGAAATTAACAAGAAGATGTTTGTTTTCCTGCATTGCCTCCAAGAAATTTTCCCTATTCAAAAACAGTAACTTGGAATTTTCCAGGGAAATAAGATCCACTGGGAAAAAATGGTCGTCTCCAAAAATAAAAGCGGGAGCTAATATCTGAAAGGGGGTCATATGGTCTATAGTTATGGAATCCCCATTAAATTTCTGCATTTCCCCTTTCACACTGCCCTCTAGGATAATAATAATATGCTCCAGCAAATCTCCCCTAAAGAAAACGGCTTCATTTTTCTTGTATTTTTTTGTCTGAAAATTAATCTTTATAAGAATTTCTTCAGTTTCCTCTGGAGTCAGTCCGGAAAAAAGGGAAGTTTTAGCTATTGTCTTAAAAAGAAGTTTTTCTTTCATAAGGGTCTCCTTTAAATAATATTGGTATTGAGCAATTATACCATAAATATCTTTGAAATATTTTATATTTTGAAAAATGTATTATACAGGATATAATATAATTGTAATTTATAAAAAATAAAAAAGCTATAAAAAATATAATTTTTGAGAAACTAAAATGAAAATTATATATTTTAAAGAAAGAGAGAGGGAGTAAAATGAAAGAAAAAATTTTAATAATTAATACAGGTGGAACTATAAGTATGGTTCATTCTGATAAAAATGATATAAAAAGTGCCTTAAGGCCGTCAAAAAACTGGGATGAAGTCATACAAAACTATAAATTTTTAAAAAATTTAAATGTAGATTATATCCAAATACGCGAAATAATCGATTCTTCAAATATAAATCCTAAAAATTGGCTCGAAATAGCACAGATTATAGATGAAAATTATGAAAAATATAAGGGATTTGTAGTCCTGCATGGGACAGACACCATGTCCTATACGGCATCCATGCTTTCCTTCATGTTGAAAAACCTCAAAAAAACAGTAATATTGACGGGAGCTCAAAGACCTATTCAGGAAACGAGAAGTGACGGGCTTCAAAATCTTCTTACATCCATTGAAATCATCGAAAGGCAGTTAGAGAAAACTGATAGGGAAAATGGGGAAGGAATCCCCTTGATTCCTGAAGTGTGTATATTTTTCAGGGATTATCTTTTTAGAGGAAACAGGTCAAGAAAGCTGGATGCCTCAAATTATTTCGGTTTTTCATCTCCTAATTATCCTTCACTGGGGGAAGCCGGATCAAAAATCAAAATAAACAGGGAAAAGCTTCTGCCTGTACCAAAAGGGAAATTTCATGTAAACTATAATATAAATTCAGATATAATGGTTATAGAAGTTTTTCCAGGATTTAATCCTGATATTTTAATGGGAATATTTTCAAGTAATAGGAAAATAAAGGGCTTAATATTGAAAACATATGGAAACGGAAATGTACCACAGGATAGAAGGTTTGTGGAGACAATAAGGGAGATTAAGAAATTAGGGGTAGTCATATTTAATATAACTCAGTGTAATGTGGGAAGTGTCGAGCAGGGTCTCTATGAAACAAGTGAGGAACTTTTAAAACTGGGAGTTGTAAGCGGACATGACATAACCCCCGAAGCTGCAATAACAAAATTTATGTATATATTAGGAAAATATCAAAAGGAGAAAAAAGAGATAATAGAAGAAAAATTAAAAGAAAATATAGCTGGGGAAATTACATACAACAGAGGAAGAATAAAAAGTTGAAGACATAGATTTATAGATGAAAAAATCATATATAATAACGGAATGAATAGATATTTGAAAGGGTATTCGTTATATAGTACACCTAATAGTAGTAGGCTGTAAAAATAAAAATCACAAAATAGCTTGTAAATTTTAAAAAAATATGATAAGATATTTTCTGTATTGAAAATAAGGATATTCCTCTTTCATTGTTTCTACCACAAATAAATGGTATAGATGAAATGAATATCACGTAAAGAAGGGAGTGGATTTCTTGAAAGAGAAATTAATCGAATTAGTAGAAAAAGATTATCTTAAAACTGATATTCCTAGTTTCAAGTCAGGGGACACTATTGCTGTTCACTACAAGGTAAAAGAGGGAAATAAGGAAAGAATACAGGTTTTTGAAGGTGTAGTGATTAGAGTTACTGGTGGAAGTGTTGCTAGGAACTTTACTGTAAGAAAAGTTTCTTCTGGTGTAGGTGTTGAAAGAATTATACCTATTAATTCTCCTTCGATTGAAAAGATAGAAGTTAAGAAGATAGGAAAAGTAAGAAGAGCAAGGTTATATTATTTAAGAAATTTATCAGGAAAAGCTGCTAGAATTAAAGAAATCAGAAAGTAGCTGTAAGCTAGCGTTTGCTAGCTTTTTCTGTTTTATGGAAAGGAAAAGAGGATGAATATATTTTTATGGGGAGTTTTTTATCTTATAACTTCCATCTTTCTAGGATACTTTTTTTTAAAGGAAAAAGATGTCATTGATTTTATAGCAGGGAAGGAGGACAGTATTCTGAAAAGAGTCCCTGCCGGAGAAGAAAATAAGAAAAAGAGGTTTATGGCGGGGAATGTCATTACTATACTGGCATTATTAATAACAGCACGATTTTTCTTTTTAGTGGACAGGACACCGGATCCCCTCATTGAAATAAAGAACTGGGGAATATATGGAATATTTGGACTAAATCTTCTATTTTTTGTGTTAAGGCAGCAACATGAATGGATATTTATGGGAAACCTTGTAATGATGTTTCTGGGAAGGCTAATGTTTAACATTATGGACAATAATTTCTATATATATATGGGAATAAGTGCTGTTTTATCACTGATACTCATATATCTTTTCAGAAAGCCTGTAAAAAGGGAAATAACTGAAAAAACCCTTGTGGAGGAAATGAAGGAGGATAAAAATAATAACGGGAAGAAAATTGCTATTGAGAATATTGAAGAGAGGATAGAGATAGAAAAGAGAAGGCGAAGCAGTCTTGGAAAGGCATTACATAGGATAAATACAGCAATAATGGCGATAGTACTGGTTCTCTTGATTCAAGTCTTTTATCTTGGGAACTATGTTATCCCGTCAGGATCTATGGAGGAAACTATAAAGGTAAGGGATAGAATTTTTTCAAATATGATAAAATACAGATTTACTTCCCCTAAGGTAAATGAAATAGTGGCATTTAAGGAACCCATTGATAACAAGGTGATGTTTACAAAAAGAATTACTGGAGGACCTGGACAGACACTGCAGATTAAGGATATTGAAAGTGTAAAAATTACGGATCCTTCATCTTCATTTGGGGGAGAATATCTTGTAGAGGCAGGAAATATATATTTGAACGATGTAAAAGAAGGAAATCTGGATAGACTTTACAGCAAGGAAGGCTTTATGCTGGGGGAAAAAATATATATTCCAAAAAAGGGGGATAAGGTAAAACTTGACAAGATTATTATGATGCAAAAGGAAATAGCAGTTGTTGATGAGAAAAAAGATAATTTTATTAGTATTATAAGATGGGAAAATTATGCTATGGGACAATATAAGGCATTGACAGGTCAAGAATTTCTAGATAGAATTAACGTATCTTCCAATTTTAAAGATATTATTGGAAATTCGGAAAAGGCTTCAAATAATGATCCTAGATATGATTCCTATTATACATTTCTGCTAAAAGTGGAAGGAAGACAGGAAGTGATTCTTCCTATAATGGACTTGAAATATAATGATCAAGAATTTTTAAAGTTATTAAAGGGGGAAACTATAACTTTAAAAGACAACTATTACATGGCTATGGGAGATAATACTGTAAATAGCTTTGATTCAAGGTTTTTTGGATATGTGGCTGAAGGCAGGATAAAAGGGGAGCTTCTCTTTAGGTGGATGCCTTTTAATAGAATAGGACTTCTATAATGGAGAACGAAAGATGAGAAAGCTGATTTTGAAAAAAATTAATATCTCCGATGTTGATAAAATGTCGGAGATATTTACATTTATACATAATGACTGTTTTTATAACAGAGTGAATGAGGACTATTTTTCCGATATCATTTCAAATTCACGATATGAAGTTTATATTTTGAGTTTTATTGATAGACTGTTGGAAAATCCTGAGATAATAGGGTATATTATATTTTACGACACATCGGATGAGATAGATTTATTTGAGATAGCTGTCAGCAGAAAATATCAGGGACAGGGATATGGTAAAAGACTCATTGAGGGAGGGATAGAAATCCTAAAAGAAAATTTGAAGCAGTTAAGGGATAAAGAAAGTAAAAATAGAATTCTGCTGGAGGTGGATGAAACCAATATAAAGGCAATGGGATTATATGAAAAAATAGGGTTTAAAAAAATTGCAACAAGAAAAAACTACTACGGACGGAACAGAAATGGAATAATAATGGAAAAAAAGCTGATATTGTGATAAAATATAACGAAAAATATTTCAATTATTTGTAGAGAATTTTAGAAAATACTTAAAAAATTAAGATATAAATATAAATCATAATAGAGACTGTAAGCAAAGGAGGAAGTGATTAAAAAGAAATAATCACAATGAAAAATTATGGAAAAAGAATTGAACAAGACATACTCACCAGCGGAAATAGAGGAAAAATGGTATAAAATATGGGAAGAAAAAGGATATTTTAATGCTCAGCATAATGCTGAAAAGCCGGGATACTCGATAGTAATCCCTCCACCAAATGTAACAGGTATACTTCATATGGGGCATATGCTCGACAATGCCATACAGGATACAATAATAAGATATAAGAGAATGAGCGGATTTGACACTTTATGGATGCCGGGAATGGATCATGCAGGAATTGCTACTCAAAATAAAGTGGAGAGGATGCTGAAGGAACAGGGAACCACCAAAGAAGAAATTGGAAGGGAAGAGTTTCTTAAAAAAACTTGGGAATGGAAAGAAAAACATGGAGGTCTTATTACTAAGCAGCTAAGAAGATTAGGGGTTTCCCCTGACTGGTCCAGAGAGCGTTTTACAATGGATGAGGGGCTTTCAAAAGCTGTAAAGGAAGTATTTATAAAACTGTATAATGACGGACTTATTTATAGGGGGGAATATATAGTCAATTGGTGTCCCCATGATAAGACAGCACTGGCAGACGATGAAGTAAACCATATGGAAAAAAATGGAAAAATATGGGAAATAAGATATCCTGTAAAGGACAGTGATGAAATACTTGTAATAGCTACTACTAGACCTGAAACTATGCTTGGAGATACAGGGGTTGCAGTAAATCCCAATGATGACAGGTATAAACATCTAATTGGGAAAAAAGTTATACTTCCCCTTATGAATAGGGAAATTCCGATAGTTGCAGATGAATATGTGGATATGGACTTTGGAACGGGAGTAGTTAAAATGACACCGTCCCATGATCCTAACGATTTTGAAGTGGCAAAAAGGACAGGATTGGAGCTTTTAAATATATTCACTGAAGATGCTCATGTAAATGAGAATGGAGGTAAATACTGTGGGTTTGAAAGATTTGCAGCTAGAAAGGCTATTCTTGCCGACCTTGAGGAACAGGGGCTACTTGTGGGGGAAAAGGAACATAAGAATGCAGTTGGACAATGTTATAGATGTGATACTGTAATAGAGCCTAGAGTCTCGACTCAATGGTTTGTTAAAATGGAGCCTCTTACAAAAAAAGCTCTGGAAGTGGTATATAACGGGAAAATACAGATAACTCCTAAAAGATGGGAAAAGGTTTATTATAACTGGCTGGAAAATATAAGGGACTGGACAATTTCCCGTCAAATATGGTGGGGTCATAGGATCCCTGCCTATTATGCAGAAGATGGAACAGTATTTGTTGCAAGAAACTTGGAGGAAGCACAGGCACAGGCAAAAGAAAAATTTGGGAAGGATATTTCTTTAAGGGAGGAAACGGATGTACTTGATACATGGTTTTCATCAGCGTTATGGCCTTTTTCTACAATGGGATGGCCAGAAAAGACAGCCGATCTTGAAAAGTTTTTTCCTACAAATGTCCTTGTGACAGGGTCAGATATATTGTTTTTTTGGGTTGCAAGAATGATAATGATGAGTTTGTACATAATGGATGAAATTCCTTTTGACCATGTATATCTTCATGGACTTATAAGAGATGAAAAGGGAAGAAAAATGAGTAAGTCATTGGGGAATTCCCCTGATCCTCTGGAGCTGATAGATAAGTATGGGGCTGATGCCATAAGATTTAGCTTCCTTTACAATACTTCACAAGGTCAGGATATACATTTTTCAGAAAAGCTTTTGGAAATGGGGTCTTCTTTTGCAAATAAGGTGTGGAATGCCTCAAGATTTGTATTATCCAATTTAGAAGATCTTAAAAAAACGGTTTCTATAATGGATATGAATTTTAAACTAGAAGACAGATGGATTTTATCCAAACTTCAGAAGGCAGCAGATACTATAAATAAAAACATGGAAAAATACGAACTGGACAGTGCAGCAAAGACAGCTTATGAATTTTTTAGAGGAGATTTTTGTGACTGGTATGTAGAAATTGCAAAGACAAGAGTGTACGGAGTAACTGAGGGAAAAGACAGAACTACCGCCCAGTGGGTACTTGGACATGTCCTTGATAACGGACTGAAAATGCTTCATCCCTTTATGCCTTTTATTACAGAGGAAATATGGCAAAAGCTGGGGATAGAAGAAGAGACAATAATGCTTTCAGATTTTCCTGTTGAGGATAAGGCATTGATTGATAAGGAGACGGAGGACGAGTTTGACTATCTAAAGGAAATAATTACTGCTATAAGAAATATAAGAGGGGAAGCTAATGTATCTCCCGCCAAGAAGATAGAGGTTATCTTTAAGACAATCAGTAATGATGAAAGGGAGATATTGAAAAATAATGGAAAAATACTGGATAAACTGGCAAATGTAGAAAAGTATAGATTTACTCCAGAAGCAGAAATTCCCGAACTAGCAGGATTTAGACTAGTTGAAACTACTGAAATTTACGTTCCTCTAGCTGATTTGATAGATAAGAAAAAGGAAATAGCAAAATTAGAAAAGGATATAGAAAAGACCCAAAAGGAGCTGGATAAGGTTCTAGGGAAACTTTCTAATGAATCCTTTGTATCTAAAGCCCCTCAAGCTATAATAGATAAGGAGAACTCCATAAGGGAAGAATTGGAAACTAAAATAGCTAAGTTTAAAGAAACAATAAATTTATATAAGTAATGATCTGATAATCTTCTTATATTTGTAAATGATTTTAAATAAGAGCCACTATTATAAAGAAAAAACCATAAGAGTTTTTTAT
>JBGXYD010000110.1:0-7632 GCA_041815005.1 Leptotrichia sp.
AAAAAATAAAATTATTTTTTAGAATATCGATAATGTATATTCTTTTTTTCAAGAAATTCTGGATTTATAACAGAAAATCCACTTAATACAAATCTTAGATTCTTAATATTTTTATGTTCAGAAACAACTATAAAGTAATGTAAATTCCCTATTTGTTTCTGATAAAAATGTTCTTTTCTAGATTTTGATTGTTTTGTAACATAGTCAGGGTCCTCCAGAACCTCCCTTATAATTTCCAGTTCAATTTCAGGATGTTTTATTATTATGTGATTTTCGTATTGCTCTCTTGTCATAATTATTTTTTGATGAAGTTTTCCTTTAAATTCATATATATTTATTCTTTTTCCCTTTTTTGTATATCTTATTTTTTCTTTCAAATTACTTCTCCATATATTTTAAAATAAAATTATTTCATATTAAGTCCGATAATATTTAAACAAAAGATTTTTTAGCTTTCTGCCACAGGTAGATTAATTTTAAATCTAATAATAAGTAACCGTATCACAAGGCTTCCCCCAAATAAAACTGTTGCAGTATGAGCCTTTGAAATATTAAATTCAACTACTAATATATAATATAATATGCCTACTGCAAAGGCAAGAACTGCATATATATCCTCCTTCAGTATTTGGGGAATTTCACCAATAAGGACATCCCTTATGACACTTCCCCCACCCCCTGTCAGTGTAGCTAAAATTGCTGTAGTAATTAGGTTCTGATCCAAGGCTACTCCTTTATTTGCTCCTATAATCGCAAAGGCACAAAGTCCCACTGAATCAAATACAAGATTTGCTGAATGAAATATTCTATATCTCTTTCCCCTTCTCTCTTTCGATTCCATATAGGACTTCCTGAAATATTTAACAAAAAGATACATTCCTGCAGAAATTACTAAAGAAGTATATAATCCTTCAGGATTGGTAAGGGCATCAGGTATTTCTGACATCAGAATATCCCGTAATATTCCTCCACCACAGGCGGTTATTATTGCAAGTAGACTTAGTCCAAAAAGATCCAGTTTATATTTTACCCCCTTTAGAAATCCTGTTGCGGCAAAGGCCATAGTTCCCATATAATTAAAAATTATTAAAAATATTTCTGCATTTACATTTACTTTCAAATCGTTTAACTGACTTTTTCTTTTTCAGAATAAATTCTCCCTATTTCTATTTCCCTTCAGATAAAAAGATAATAAGTCAGATTTTCCTCCCTTCGTATATTTTTATTTATAAAGTTCCTCCATTATTGGAGATGGAATGCTGTTTTCCAGTTTCCACAATATTGTCATAGGCTTATCTCCAAAACTTCTGTAATAGGATGCCCTCCCTAGATATATAAAAGGATTTGTTCTATTTCCATTGATAAATGCATATTTTCTTGCGAATATATGAACCTTCATTCCCATTTCTTCATGTTTTATGAACATTTGTCCTACACTGGACTGATGAAAGGTTTTAGGCTGACTAATCCACTGGATTATGTCATCAGCATGTAATGAATTATCATATTTTAAATTTTCCTGGATAATATGGGACTTATCATTGGTGATAAATAGACATATATCAGTTTCGGTATTGGCATATCCTGCACGCCAACTTCCCTTAGGAACTTTAGAATCTAGTAGTATTTGTAAATCTGTCCTCATATACTCCCTATGTAAAAAAAGTATATTATTGTTAAATTCTCCTATGTTATTCTTCTTAAATTCATTTAATCCCAATACAATGATTTCTTCTAGACGTTTCTTAAAAAGTTTTCCACTATTTGTGGAAAACAGTCTAGAATATTTTTCTGATATGAAGTATTCTCCTTTAGATTCGGAAAGAATCTCCTCCTCCTCCATTTCTTTCAAGATTCTCTCAATAAGATATTTATACCTAAATTCCTCCCTTATAAGAAAATAGTTCATATATTCTGAAAGTACCGCTTTTCTGCTAATTCCCTGTTTTAAAGTAGTTTTCCAATTATTTCTTACATTTTCCTTTAGAAAAAGATTTATTATCAAGAAGGTAAATGGTTCATTTAAGGATATTTTTCTTTCCATATAAGCTAAAAAATCTCTTTCCAAGTGACTTAGTTTGTAATTTTCCATGGAAGTCGAGTTTTCAAACTGAATCTGGGCGTCGTAGAAGGAACCTGTCTTAAGAACAAATTCTCTAAATAATTCAATATTTCTTCCAAAATCAGAAATATCTAAAATATCCTTTTTACTTTTACCTATTTCAGCTTTATATTCCAAATAGGCATTTTTTAGGAAATTTTTGGAAGTAAAGTTTATTTTTTCAATTTTATCTATAATTCTTTCCTGACATATCCTATCCAGTTCAATATAGGAAGCACCAGGAATATTGGAAAATTGCCTTTTTATTTCATTTATAATCTTTTCTTTTTTATCATAAAGAAAATTTTTGTTATTGATTTCTTCAGAAAAGACCTTTGTAATGAGGTAATCTTTTCGATGATTTCCAATAAAATCTATTATTGTTACGAAATCTTTACTTTTTGATTTTCTTAATCCCCTTCCTAGCTGTTGAATAAAAACAGTTGAAGAGAGGGTAGGTCTCAAAAATAGTAGAAGATTAATGTCAGGAACATCAATTCCTTCATTTAATATATCAACTACACATAGTATTTCTATTTCTTTCTTTTCAAATTTTTTTAAAACATTAGACCGTTCGGTCGAATTAGTTTTTGATACTATAACTTCGGTAATATAGCCAAATTTAGAAAATTCATTTTTCATATATAATGCATGTTGGATATTTTGACAGTAGGCTATACCACTTAGTTTTTTCCCATCATATCCAAACTTGTTTATTTTTTCTATAATATATTCACTACGGAAGGTTGCATTCAAGGCAGAAGTTAGTTGAAATTCATCATATTTCCCATTTTCATATGAAATGTCTCTGTAGTCAATAGTATCATCCACTCCAAAGTAATGGAACGGGGAAATAAGCTCTTTCTCCATTGCCTTCTTAAGGCCAATTTCCCCCACGAGATTGTACCCGCATATTTCAAGTATATCCTTTCCGTCCATCCGTTCTGGGGTTGCTGTAAGTCCCAAAAGAAATTTAGGGGTAAAATGCTTAATTATTTTCCTATAGCTATTGGCTGCTGCATGATGAAATTCATCTACAATAATATAGTTGAAATCATTTTTACTAAAAATGTCATAACAATTTTTCAGGGACTGTACTGAAGCAAAAATCATGTTGCTTTCTACTTCTCTTTTTCCACCATATATTCGTCCAAAAGCCTCCTTTTTCATATTAAGTAACTTAGAAAAGACATTTATGGCGTTTTCAAGTAACTCCTCTCTATGAGCAATAAAAAGAAAACTAATTTCCTTCTTGCAATCTTTATGAAAGTTAGCCACATCCATAGCTGCAAGATAGGTTTTTCCTGTTCCTGTGGCTGCCACCACAAGTCCTTTATCCTTTCCGTTTTTCCGTGTATAATCTAATTTTTCAAGTATTTCCTTCTGCATACTGTTTGGGTTAAAAATTCCCCTTTCAGTTTCAGACCTCCTATAATCAAAAGTCTTTTGAGTTTTCTGGCTATCCCTGTAGTTTTCATACCCTTTTATAAAATCTTCAGAAAGATCTATGGAGTCATTACTATTCCATAACTTCCGAAACTGTTTTAAAGACTTATCATATATATTGAGGAAATCCGTATCAGTCAGTTTCACATTCCATTCTTCAGCGGAATATAATGCACTTTGGCTGATATTTGATGAACCTATGATACATGAGCTGTATTTCTCTCTTTGAAACATATAAGCCTTGGTATGAAAACTTTCTCCTGGATTATTGTATATCCTGACTTTTATATTTTTATAAGAATATAGTTTTCTTAGGGCTTTAGGATCTGTTATGTTGAGGTACACTGATGTAATAATTTTCCCCTCTATTCCCTTTTTATCCAGTTCATCCAGTGTATTTATAAGAAGCTGTATCCCGGAATACTTTATAAAGCTAACAACAAAATAAAATTTTTGGCAATTTAAAAGTTCTTCCTTTAAATGGACAAAAAAATTTATAAACTTCGTTTTTTCATTTATAATAAGTTTATTAAGACTGCCATTAACCTGGCTGTTATTTCTAAGTGGAATTTCAAACTGCTTTTCCACAGAGTTTTCCACATAGGAGATTGCCTCCTGAAATCCTTCATTTTTTGTAAAATATAAGATATTTCTTGAAAAAAATTCCAAAATCTCAAGTTTCAAGGCTTCAGAATAATTTTCAATATCAAGGATTTTTCCATTTTTATCCCCTTTTTTCAGTAAAATTCCCATTTATCTTTTTTATCCTTTTTCAAAAATATATAGATAGTCCCAGACCATCTATTTTTTCAGTAAAAATTTATCAACCCTCGGTTTTCCAAAGGGATTCTTTGTCATTTTGTAGAATACCCTGAAAGTAATCAGTACATCATAAAGACTTTCATGAAGCTGGTCTTCATCTATTGGAATATTATAAAACTTAGCACATTCCATAAGTTTCGGCCATTTATATGTTCCATAGTTTTCATTTATTCCTGCCTTGACTATATCCATATTTTCCAACATTGTATCAAACTGATTTTTCAAGGGGAAAGGGAGAAAGCTTCTGTCAAATTTTATATTATGTGCCACAAAATGATTGGTATCCTGACAATATATATAGAAGGAATCGATATCCTCCTTAAAGGTTGAAGGATAGGTCATATTTCTTCTTTTTCCTGTAATTACTTCATCAGTAAGTCCGTGTACGTTTATTGCCCCAAAATCAATAGGCTCCCCTTGATTTCGGAAATAGAATCTGTTGTATTCGGAGACCTTGTCCCACTTATCCTTAACAAAGTCATAATTTACCTTGATGGCAGAAATGGAAAGGACTGAACTTCCTATTTTTCCATTAGTCTCCACATCAAAAAATATTATATTTTTATTCATAATTCCCCCTTACTATGATAAAATATGTCTGTATAACAAAAAAATAAAAGCTTAGTAATATTTATCATATTCTCCTTTCAATATTATTTTACCTTCTCTCTAATCATTAAGCTTCAGTACCGATAAGAATGCTTCTTGAGGTATTTCCACATTTCCAATTGCCTTCATACGCTTTTTACCTTCCTTTTGCTTTTCCAAGAGTTTCTTTTTACGGGTAATGTCCCCACCGTAACATTTTGCCAGAACATTTTTTCTAAGTGCCTTTATGGTTTCCCTAGCTATTATTTTAGTTCCAAGTGCAGCTTGAAGCGGTATTTCAAACTGCTGTCTGGGAATTACTTCCTTTAGCCTTTCCACGATGGATCTTCCCCTATAATAGGCATTATCCTTGTGTGCTATAAAGGAAAAGGCATCTACGGCTGTTCCACTTACGAGGATATCCACCTTTACAAGGTCTGATTCCTTATAGCCTATCATTTCATATTCAAAGGAAGCGTATCCTTTAGTTCTTGATTTTAGTTTGTCATAGAAGTCAATTACTATTTCTGCTAGAGGAAGATCGTAACTTATCATTGTACGAGTTTCATCCAGATAGTTCATATTTAAAAAAATTCCTCTTTTTTCCTGACAAAGTTCCATGACATTTCCAACATAATCCTTTGGAACTATAATAGTCCCCTTTATGTAAGGTTCTTCAATGTATTTCTTTCCGGAAGGAAATTCGGCAGGATTGTCTATTACTAAGCTTTCTCCAGTTTCTGTAGTAACATGGTACTCAACTGAAGGTGCTGTAGAAATAAGGTCAATATCAAATTCCCTTCTTAGTCTTTCCACTATTATTTCCATATGAAGAAGCCCTAGAAAACCACACCTGAATCCAAATCCTAATGCAAGGGAAGTTTCAGGAACATACGTAAGGGACGCATCATTTAGCTGGAGTTTCTCCAGAGCTTCCCTTAAGTCTTCATAATCATCTGTGGATATGGGGTATACCCCCGCAAACACCATACTTAATGCAGGTCTATATCCTGCAAGCGGGGTATTTGTGGGATTTTTGACATGAGTTATTGTATCTCCCACTTGAGTATCCTTTATTGATTTTATTCCTGTTATTATGTATCCTACTGAACCTACTGTAAGCTCGTTAACTTCTTTCATTTTAGGGGAAAATATCCCCACTTCCATTATGTCAAATTCCTTGCCTGTGGACATAATTTTTATTTTATCCCCTTTGGCAATTTTTCCTTCCATAATTCTTATGTAAGTTATTACCCCCCTAAAATCATCATAATGGGAATCAAAAATCAGAACCTTTAAAGGGGCATTCACATCTCCTTTTGGAGCAGGAATATACTCGACAATTGATTCTAGGAGGCTGTCTATCCCTAGTCCTGTTTTTCCAGAAACTAAGGCCGCATTGTCAGCAGGTAATCCAATAACTTCCTCTATTTCCAATTTTACCTTATCAGGATCTGCTGATGGAAGATCTATCTTATTTATTACAGGTAGAATTTCCAAATCATTTTCCAATGCAAGGTATACATTTGCCAATGTCTGAGCTTCTATTCCTTGTGCAGCATCCACTACCAGAAGAGCTCCATCACATGCAGCAAGAGATCTGGAAACTTCATATATAAAATCTACGTGTCCAGGTGTATCTATAAGATTAAGCTCGTAAACTTCACCATTCTTTGCGGTATAGTTTAAAGTTACTGCCTGTGCCTTAATAGTAATCCCCTTTTCCCTTTCTAACTCCATACTGTCAAGAAGCTGTTCCTTCATTTCCCTTTCAGTGACAGTTCCTGTTTTTTCTAAAAGCCTGTCAGCAATAGTTGACTTGCCGTGATCAATATGAGCTATTATTGAAAAATTTCTTTTATTTTTCTGAATTAACATTTGTACTCTTCCTCCAATTACTTTACTTTGTCCTTTATTATATAATAACTACTATTATATTTCAAGTAAGACTTGATTTTTTTCTAGAAATTTATTATAATACTTTTATATGTAAAATTAAATTTAATAAGGAGAAAATAAAGAACTATGTTTAAAGAATTTAAAGAATTTATTTCCAAGGGAAATGTTGTTGATTTGGCAGTCGGAGTTATAATTGGAGGTGCCTTTGGGAAGATAGTTACTTCATTAGTTGATGACATAATTATGCCTGTAATAGGAATTATATTAGGAAAAGTTAACTTTACAACTTTAAAGTTGATTATTGCACCTGCTGAAGGTAATAAAGCAGAAGTTGCTATTCTTTATGGAAATTTTATTCAGAATATTGTAAATTTCTTAATAATGGCTTTTGCAATTTTTCTTATGGTTAAAGCTATAAATAAGATGAGAAAACCTGCTGCTACTGTGGAAGCTCCAGCAGAACCTACTAAGGAAGAAGTATTACTTTCTGAAATAAGGGATATTTTAAAAAATAAATAAATGTGGAATTAAAAAGAGGACTTATTCCTCTTTTTAATTTATACTAATACCTAATCAAACAGTGTTTTTATCCGAGGACGACAAGTTATGCTTTTTATTAAATCACCAGTAAGTAAATTAATAGTATCACATAATTTATCTACTACAGCATTCAGGCTTTTAAATATGATATTACCGAACCCCATTTGTCTTATCTGTTTCCAAATCTGTTCAATGGGGTTCATTTCAGGTGTATATGGAGGTATATGGGTAATAAT
>JBGXYD010000111.1:0-13186 GCA_041815005.1 Leptotrichia sp.
AAGCACAAGAACTAAATATATATCAAAAACAAAGGAGAAGTCTATATGAAAAAAAATAAATTTCTAACCAGTTTATTTATGTTTCTAACTCTTTTAGCCACAAATCTTCAATCAAAAACATCGAAGAAAAAGGTGCAGCAAAAGGGAAAGACAAGTACCGTTTCTAAAACTCCGACTGCCAGAAAAAAGGTTTCCACCAGAAAAAAAACTGTTATTGAAAAAACTTCAAGTCAAAAGGCTGCTAATGCAAAAACTTCTGCAAAAAAAACTTCTAGTGTAAAAAAAACTGTCTCTAAGAAAAGTACTGTTTCTAAAAGCGCAAGTTCAAGCAAAGGAATTTATACTCTCCCTGCCCACAACAAGACTGCACTTCTAGAAACAAAAATGGCTGAATTAAGGCAAAGACACAATAGGATAGCCGCTTCAGGAACCCCTCTACAGAAAAAGGAAGCGAGCATAGAAAAAAAACTTCTTGCTTCATTTAGCCGTTGGAGGGGAACAAGATATGCCTGGGGAGGAGATTCCAAAAATGGTATAGACTGCTCTGCCCTTACCCGTAGGATTTATCGTGAAGTCTTCGGATACGAACTTCCTAGAGTTTCCACTCAGCAGGTTACAAAGGGGAGAAGAGTCTCCCTTAAAAATCTAAAACCTGGAGATATACTGTTTTTCCGTCCTGAGGGAAGAACAAATCATACTACTGTTTATATAGGAAATTCTCTATTCATAAATGCTTCATCATCCAAGGGGGTTGTTATCTCTTCCTTAAAAAGTCCCTATTGGGCAAAATATGTCAAATATGCAGTTAGAGTAGATACATAGGTATAAAAATAAAAAACTTCTGTTGTATCAGGTTAATTTGATATTACAGAAATTTTTTATTTGAAATTAAGTTTATTTTTAAGTCAGGACAGCTTTTTCAGGACAGTTTTTAAAGATACTACTAAAAAAGTGTCTGCTGATTGGTTGCTGACAGTTCGGGAACACAGTCATTTGATTTTAAAAGATCCATAACCGTCTTATTTATCTTTGTTCTCTTTACAAGATCCTCTATTGAAAGAAAATCTCCATTTTTTCTTTCTTCCACTATATTCAGTGCGACTGACTCCCCTAGACCGTCCATTGCCACAAGAGGCATCCTTATTTTCCCATCTTCTATGATAAATGCCTTCGCTTCCGACTTATATATATCCAGTGGAATAAGTTCAATTCCACGATAATGCATCTCTATCAATATTTCATAGAGGAAAAGTTCCTGTTTTTCCTTTGCATTTAAGTTTCCCTTTTTATCCAGTTCTTCTCTTGATAATTTTAATTTATCCACAGGTTTAAACATTGAAAGCATTTTAAAATCATCTACTTTTCTATTTAAAAAGGCAGTATAAAACTCAAGAGGATGATGCACCTTAAAGTATGCTATCCTTACAGCCATCATTACATATGCCACAGCATGTCCCTTAGGAAACATATATTTTATTTTTTCACAGGAATCAATGTACCATTGTTTTACTTTGTGTTCTTTCATTATCTGGGAATATTCCTTCCACTTTTCAGGATTTTTTGTGGGCTGTCCCTTTCTTACAAACTCCATTATAGTAAAGGCAAGAGATTTATCCAGCCCACTATCTATAAGATAGTTCATTATGTCATCCCTGACTGTTATAATTTCACTCAGGGTAGCGACTCCGCTTTTTACATATTCCTGTGCATTGTTAAGCCATACGTCCGTCCCGTGAGAAAGTCCTGATATCCTTACCAGTTCTGCAAAGGACTGAGGCTTAGTATCCATCAGCATCTGTTTTACGAAAGATGTCCCAAACTCAGGTATTCCCGATGATCCCACACGGGATCCGATCTCCTCTGGAGTTACTCCCAAGGCTTCTGTACTGCTGAAAAGACTCATAACCTTCTTATCATCAAGAGGTATTGAATAAATATCAATTCCTGTCAAATCCTGAAGAATCCTTAACGTAGTAGGGTCATCATGCCCCAGTATATCCAGCTTTACCAGCTGTTCATCCATTACGTGATAGTCAAAATGAGTGGTCTTGGATTCAGAAGCCATATCATTTGCAGGTCTTTGAATAGGGCAAAAGTCGTATATTGATTTATCCTTTGGAACTACTATCATTCCTCCGGGGTGCTGTCCCGTAGTCTTTCTCGCTCCTTCACACCCTTTAGCTATCCGCATTACTTCAGCCCTTCTCTTGCTTATCTCCGGAGTTCCTTCCACTTCTTCAAAATATTTTTTTACATATCCGATGGCATTCTTTTCAGCGAGTGTTGCAATAGTTCCTGCCCTAAATACATTATCTGAGCCGAAAAGTTCCTCTGTGTATTTATGTATTTCCCCCTGATATTCCCCGGAAAAGTTCAGATCAATATCAGGAACCTTATCTCCATCAAATCCCATAAAAACCTCAAATGGTATGGCATGTCCATCCTTTATATATCTTGTGCCGCAGTTAGGGCAATCTTTATCTTCAAGGTCTACTCCGCTTCCTTCAACTTCAAAAAACTCTGTCTTTTTACATTTTGGACATCTATAATGGGGATAAAGTCCATTTACCTCAGTTATACCTGTAAGGTATGCCACTATTGAAGACCCCACCGATCCCCTTGAGCCCACTAGATATCCGTTATCAAGGGACTTTTTAACAAGCTTTTGTGCTGTCAGATATAATACTGCAAACCCATTTCCTATAATAGAGTTTAATTCCTTCTCCACTCTTTCCTTCAAATGTTCCGGGATATCCTCCCCATATAGTTCATGGAGCTTTTTATAGGTCATTTCTCTTACTTCCTCTTCCGCCCCTTCTATCTTAGGTGGATAAAATCCTTTAGGAACTGGTCTTACCCCTTCAATCATATCACTTATTTTATTTGTATTTTCCACAACCACTTCGTATGCCTTTTCAGGTCCCATATAGGAAAATTCCTCCAGCATCTCCTCTGTTGTTTTAAAGTAAAGTTTTTTATCATAGGAAAAGGCACGTCGCCCCATACCGCTTCCCAATACTAGGACACTCCTGTTTGTAGCTTCCCTTTCCTCAAGATAATGTGTATCTCCTGTGGCAACTACTATTTTCCCAAGTTTTTTCCCCAATTCATAAAAATATCTGTTCATTTCCTCTATTACATTTAGCCCTTCAATCTCCCCATTTCCTTCAAGATCTATGTAGTTTTCAGATGGATGTATCTCAATATAGTCATAAAACTTTGCCCTTTCCTCTATTTCTTCAGTTTCTGTCCCTCTAAAATAGAGATTTACCAGCTCACCGCTATTTTGAAATCCACTAGAAGCCGAGCTTGCAATAAGAAGATTTTCCCTCATACTTTTTAGAAGGGTCTTAGGTATACGTGGTCTTTTATTCCCAAAAAACTCTATATGGCTCCTCGATACAAGCTCATACATATCTCTCAGTCCAGCCTGATTTTTCACAAGAATAACCGTATTCATTGTTTCAGCATTCTGAATATTTGTCTGAAGCTCATCCTTTATTTCTGTTAACTTAAGAACTCCCTTACTTAAAACCATATTTAAGAACTTTTGGAAAATTTCTACTGTTGCCTTTGCGTCATCTACAGCCCTATGATGGTTTTCAAGGCTTATATTAAAATAATTTGCTATATTTTTAAGCCCAAACCTCTTTTGATCAGGTAAAAGTATTCTTCCCCAATGTAACGTATCAATTACACTAGGGGAAAATTCCATATCCAGATTTTTTGCCTTCTGATTAATAAATCCCACATCAAACTTTGCATTATGAGCTACAACTGTCGTATCCTTACAAAATTCCAGAAACTTAGGAAGTACCTTTTCCACTGTCTCAGCATCCTTCACCATATCATTTGTAATATTGGTAAGTACAGTTATTTCCTGTGGTATTTCCATTTCTGGATTTATAAATACGGAAAAGGTGTCTATAATGTCCTTCCCCTTCAGCTTTACCCCTCCTATTTCTATTATTTTGTCCTTATAGGGATCCAGTCCTGTGGTCTCTATGTCAAAAACTACGTAAGTTTCCTCTTCTATGAGCATATCCTTTGGCTTAGTAACCATTTCCTGTTCATCATCTACAACATATGCCTCCATTCCAAATATAACCTTGAAGTCATCCGTTGCCTCCTTATAGGCAAAAGGATATGAATGGACTACTCCAAAATCTGTAACTGCCACTGCACTATGTCCAAATTCCTTAGCCCTTTTGGCCAAATTTTGAGCCGATACCACTCCGCTCATCTCACTCATATTAGTATGGGCATGAAGTTCCACACGCTTTTTAAGGGCATTATCCTCTCTTTTTGGAATTTTAGTTTCAATCTTGTCTACCTTCTTGGTATTAATATAGAACTCTCCTGTAAACCTATCCAATTCAAATATTCCATTTACCTTTACCCAGTCATTTAGACTAATTTTTAAATCTTCACCCGGTTTTCCGAAGATTCTACATCCTATGGAATCTGTATAGTCGGTAATAAGAAAATCATATTTTATATTTCCATTTTTTGTTTCAGATATATTTATATCAAAAATCTGACCTTCAAGGGCTACAGTCTCTCCGGAATGTAAAGTTTCCAATACTTCAAAGGGGCTGCTTTCTCTATCTTCAACCTTTCGTCTATATCCATTATAGGCACTTGGGGATTTCTTAGGTTGTACAGGCTGTTGTGGCTCATATACGGGGATATCCTCAAGCTTTATTTCCTTTTCCATTTCTTTAACCTTTTCAAGATCCTTTTTTACTTCCTCAAATTCCCGGTCTACAAAATTTATTTTTATATCCTTCCCTGTCATTTTATATATTCTGTTGGAAATATCCTCTGAAAGCCCTAGATCCTTAGCCTGTTCCAGTAGATGGTCAGATGGAAGGGCTATACTGACATTGTTATCCCCTGCCATCACCTCATAATTGGCAAATATATATTGATGCCTTACGCTTTCAGATTTATAGTTATCTATAGTAAACCTTATAAATTCCTCGATATCCTTTTCCACTATGTCAGGATTTACATTTATTTTCATCTTCAATGTCAAATCAGTACCTAAATTTTTATGTAAAAGACTACGTAAATCCTTTAGTTCTTCCTTTGCCTTGTAATCATTCACCATTACAAATATTTCCATTTCCTTTTTTTCTGAAAACAGGTTAATATGCTCTATACTAAAACTTTTCATATCATATTTTGATGTAAATTCCTCAGATGGCTTTAATTTATAATATTTATTACTCATTTCTACTCCTAATCAAGTGTATTTAAGGTTCTAAACAAAGTGACATTAAGATCCATATCGACTTATTTACCTCATTATTTTAACCTTTTTTCATTAAAAATTACTTTCAATCTTCATATTTTTCTCGAACATTTTCCAGTTCCCTTATTATATTCCAAAAAAATTATTTTTTCAATATCCACCATATTTGATTTTAAAAAAAAATATGTTATAATCTTTTTATATCTTAAATACGGAGGAAATTATGGGAAGACATGGTACAATAGCAGGACGTAAAGAGGCTCAGGATAAGAAAAGGGCTGCATCATTTACAAAACTTGTCAGGTTAATCACGGTTGCTGCCAGAGGGGGAGACAATCCTGAATTTAACGTTGCATTAAAACATGCCATTGAAAAAGCTAAAGCTATAAATATGCCTAATGATAATATTAACAGGGCAATAAAAAAAGGATCGGGGGCAGACGGCTCTACAAACTTTGATACCCTTAATTACGAAGGATACGGTCCTGCGGGAGTTGCAATAATAGTGGAGGCATTAACAGACAACAAGAATCGTACAGCTTCAAATGTTAAAACTATCTTTGACAGAAATGGAGGTAACCTTGGAGTTTCAGGATGTGTTTCCTATATGTTTGAGAGAAAAGGTGAAATCATTATAGAAAAAACTGAAAGTACATCCGAAGAAGAAATTATGGAAATTGCTCTTGGAGCTGGAATGGAAGATATGGAAGTCTTTGATGACAGTTTTTACATTACCACTCCAACAGAAAATTTTGATGATGTGACAGGCGCCTTAAGAGAAGCAGGGTATCAGCTTATTGAAGCGGATATTCAGTTTGTTCCTTCGATTGAAGTTGATTCTATGGAAGCAGAGGATGAGGAAAAACTGAGAAAACTCATCGATCTTCTTGAAAATGACGATGATGTCCAGAAGGTACATCATAACTATGCAAATTTATAGTTATGAGTTTAATATGAAAATTATAAGCTATGATTTATAATTATGGCTTATTTTTTTACTTAAAAAGTATAAAATTTCTTTAATTTTTTTGAATATAGCTTTTTTTTAATGTGATTTTACTTTTTATGTTATTATATTTGTATTGACAAATTTTAATTTAAGTGATAATATTTGAATATATAATCATGTATTTTAGAAAGGAGGATGAGCCTGTTTCAAAAACTATTTTATATTGATATTATATTTATTATCATAATTTTTGAAAAGGCTTAAAAAAATGTCAGTATTATTGTTTTCTGTTTTATGGATTGCTTTCTTGCTTGGAGTACTGGGATTGCTAGTTCATATAAATGTTAATTTAAAAAAGAAGTTTAATTTTTCCACAAGGATTATAATATCAACTGTTCTAGGAATGGTACTTGGTATTCTTTTCCAAACAACTTTAGGGGTCGTAGGATCAGAAAATGTAGAAGCGGCAGTAAAAAACGTTACTACTGCAGTATCTCTTATAGGACGGGGATTTACCAGCCTTCTTAGAATGATTGTAATTCCTCTGGTTGGAATTTCCGTCTATAATTCAATAATTAATTCTAAAAATAGTGACAGCTTGAAGCAGCTAAGTATAAAATCTGTTGTGTACTACACAGTTACTGTTGCCTTATCAGCCCTAATTGGAATTGCAGTTGCTATGGCATTCGGACTTGGAAAAGGAATGACATTGCCTAAAGAAATAGAGGCTTGGGCAGGAAAGGGAGAATACAAGGGAATTGTTGATACTGTTATTTCCTTTATACCTTCAAATATTTTTAAGGCAATGACTGAGACAAGCATAGTGGGAGTAGTAATATTTTCAGCTTTTTTGGGATTTGCCACAAACAGGGTTGCACAGAAGAATCCTAATACGGTAAAACCCTTAAAGGATTTATCAGCTGCGTTCTTTTCAGTAATGTCAAGTATTACTATAACTATTATAAAAATTATTCCTTATGGAGTTGCGGCACTAATGTTTAATCTGGCTGCATCTTACGGACTTGATGTCTTTAAAAACCTCGTAACTTACTCCATTGTGATGATACTGTCTATGATTCTTGTATTTATAATGCAGTCATTAAACCTTATCATACACGGAATAAATCCCGCATCATATTACAAGAAGTCCTTAGCCCCGTTAATTCTTGCTTTTACAAGTACTTCAAGTATGGGTACACTGCCTGTAACTATTGAAACTCTTGAAAATGAAATTGGAGTAAGTACAACTACTGCAAACTTTACTGCCACTTTGGGAACTACAATAGGTATGAATGCCTGTGCCGGTGTTTTTCCTGCCGTAATTGCCATAATGGTTGCTAACATAAACGGAGTTGCCATAACACCTATATTTTTATTAACACTTGTCATAGTAATTGTGCTGGGTTCCTTTGGAATGGCAGGAGTTCCAGGTACTGCGTATATTGCAGCGACAGTTGTTTTAGGAGGGCTTGGACTTCCATTTGATCCTGTTGCACTTGTACTACCTATTGATTCCGTTATTGATATGGGAAGAACTATGGTAAATGTAAATGGGGCAATGACTATTTCCACTGTGGTGGATAAGGAAATGGGGAGTTTCAGCTCCAAGTTGTAAAAATGACAAATTATTAGAAATTTATCAAAAACTTGAATGATTTATATGTAATTATTTAAAAATAGATATTATAATTATGATTTTTCGAATAATTTATTTAAGAATTTTTAAAAAACAGACTAGCTTGAAAAAATCAAGTCAGTCTGTTTTTTTATCGTCTATAATTTGAACTCTTTTAAAGTTTTTAATATTTCCTCACCACATAAACCATACTTTCTTTTTACATCTTCTGTTTTCCCAGATTCAGTAAATGTGTCCTGAACTCCTATTCTCTTTAATGGAGCTCCTATACCTTCTTCTGCAAGAATTTCTGATATAATTCCTCCAAGCCCTCCATTAACTGTGTGATTTTCTATTGTTATTATTCCTTTTACAACTTTTGATTCAGAAATTATGGCTTTTTTATCAATAGGTTTTATACTTCGTATGTTCATTAACTTACACTTATATCCATTTCTACCTAAAAGTTCAAAACCTTCATATGCTTGTTTTGCTGCAGTTCCTTCAAATATAAGTAACAAATCATTCCCGTTATTTTCAAGTAAATCTGCTGCCCCTTCCTTATAGTCAATTTCTTTCATATATATTTCAGGCACAATATCTCTTGCTACTCTGATATAAACTGGACCTTCTATTTCTACTGCTCTTTTTATAGCCCCTCTTAAGTCATTTATATCTATGGGATTAAATACTTTTAAATTAGGTAATACTCTTGTCAAAGCTATATCTTCCAGAGCATGATGAGAAGCTCCATCTGGTCCATTATCCATTCCAGGGTGTGTTCCTATTATTTTTACATTTAATTTTGCATAACATACTTGTCTTAATTGTGTCCATACTGTTCCTGTACTAAATATAGAAAAATTCACATAAAAAGGAATAAATTCTTCTGTTGCAAATCCTGCTGCAACTCCCATTGAATTCTGCTCTGCAATTCCCATTTCAAAAAATTTATCTTTATTTTTTTCCTGAAATTTATTTGTTGTTACAGAACTTGCTAAATCACTGTCTATTACTATAATGCGACTATCCCTTTCTGCAATTTCATTCAGTATTTCTCCTACATGATCTCTCGGTGAAATATATTTTTTATTCATTATCTATCCCCCTTTCTATACATTTTAAAGCTTTTTCATATTCCTCATCAGTTAAACTTCCACTGTGCCATTTGGGATTATTTTCCATAAAATCTACACCTTTACCTTTTACCGTATTAGCTATTATAAATAATGGTTTTTCCTTTAATTCTTCAGATTTTTCTATTGCATTTTTTATTTTTTCTATACTATGTCCATCTATCTCTAATACTTCCCATCCAAATGCTTCTACCTTATCCTTAATAGGCTCCAAATTCATTGTTTCATTTACATTTCCTTTGGAAGATATTTTATTATAGTCAAGAATAGCAACTAGATTATCTAATTTATAATGATATCCACTCATTAATCCTTCCCATATTTGCCCTTCTTGCATTTCCCCATCTCCAAGTATTACATAGACCTTTTCATTCCTTTTTTTCAACTTTTTTGCCAATGCCATCCCTATTCCTATAGACAGCCCCTGACCTAGTAACCCTGTATTTGCATCAATTTCAGGTATCTTTTTTCTGTCAGGATGACCTTGAAGTCTGGAGTCAATTTTTCTAAAAGTGTTAATTTCTTCATCTTTTATATATCCCAAATCTATCAATACTGAATATATTGCAGGTGTTACATGCCCTTTAGATAATACTAACCTATTTCTTTCTTTACTATTTAAGTCAATCTTACAATTATATAAATAATTCAATATATCTATACATGATAATGATCCTCCAGGATGTCCAGCCTTTGCTCTATAAACCAGTTCAATAATAGTCTTTCTATATTTTTTAGATTTTTCTTTTAAAACTTCCAAATTGCAGTCCATATATCTCTCCTTTCTAGCACACTATCTTCCTAGCATTTTTCCTAAATAATAAAGTGTTAATCCTAATGCAACAAAATCCGTTTCAGGAAATGTTGTTCCTTTTAATCCGATAATTTCCATAATAGGATATAAGAGAGCAGGTCCTATCGCTATAAGTATCCCTGTTATAAATCCTCCTACAACTGCACCTTTCCATCCACCTGTGGCATTCCCAAAAACTCCTGCAGTTGCACCTATAAAGAAATAAGGAATTGCAACCGGTATAATTACAGTCATTCCAAGCATTGCTAAAATTACCATACATATAAGTCCTCCAAGATATGCCGATAAAAAACCTACAACCGTTGCTGTAGGGGCATATGGAAATACAACAGGACAATCTAAGGCTGGTTTTGCATTAGGTATAAGTTTTTCAGAAATCCCTACAAAAGCTGGAACTATTTCTCCTAAAAGCATTCTTACCCCTGTTATTATAATATATAAGGCAGCTGTAAAAGTAAGAGATTGAAATAACGGATACACAAACCAGCTTACACCACCTGATAACGTCTCTACTTCCTGTTTTCCTGCTGCAAAAGCTGCTATATAGAAAAACACTATAATGGAAAGACTTACAGAAACTATATAGTCTTTAAATATTGACAACCATCCAGGTAATTTTAATTTTTCAGTGCTTTCCTCTGGATTTCCTACTTTTCCACCTAACCATCCCGATAATGCATAGGCTATTGTAACATAATGTCCCATAGCTATATCATCTCCCCCTGTAACCTTTCTCATATACGGCTGAGCCAATGCAGGATACAAAGCTGCTGCTAGTCCAAGTATAATTCCACCTAATATTACTGCTATTGTATCACTAAAATTTAATGCTTTAAATATTATAGTTAATAATGCAGCTAAATAAAGATTGTGTTGTCCTGTAAGAAATATATATTTAAATTTTGTAACTCTTGCTACCAACAAATTACACAAAAATCCTAAGACCATTACTAAAGCTACAACTGTGGCAAATTTAGTCTGAGCTAAAGCTGTTACTGCTTCCGCCAATGGAAGAACTCCCTTTAACCCAAATCCTTTAGCAAATAATTCCTGAAAATTATTTAATGCAGACACGGCTATACCTGATCCTCCTGCAAATATCAAAAATCCTACTATCGCTTTAAGTGTCCCTGTTATTATCTTTTCAGGGGATTTTTTCTGCAATGAGAGTCCCAAAAGTGCCATTAATCCAACTAATATAGGTGCAGATCCTAACAAATCAAACACTACTATTTTCATTAATTCCATATTCATCACTCCTAAAATTTATTTTATCTATTTTAGCCATTTAGATATTCTTCCAGCTTTTTCTTCATTTCATTTTTATTTATCAGATCATCAATTCCTATAACGTACTTAACCTCATTTTTTATTTGCTCTACCAAATCTGACATTGTAATAACAAAATCTACATTATAATTATTTATCGCACTTAACACATCATGTTCCAATTCTATGGGAAACTTATTTTCACTTATGACCTGTTCCAGTTTTATCCTAAGCATCATACTGCTTCCCATCCCTGTCCTACACACCACTAATCCTTTTTTCATAATAAACACTCTCCTATCCTATTAATATAATTTTCTATAATTTCAATATTTTCTATTTTATTTTTTGAATTCTTCTCAACTAATTCAAAAAAATTTTTATCTTCAATGATACTCACTATAAGATTTATTAATTTAATATGCTCTTCTGAGGTTTTTGACATTAAAAATATTATATATTTAACCGGATCATTGTCTTTATTCCCAAAGTTTATCGCCTTTTCTAATCTTATAAAACTAAATCCCTGCTTTTTTACTCCTTCTTCTGGTCTCACATGAGGAACTGCAATTCCTTTTGTTATTATATAATAGGGTCCCTCCTTTTTTGTGATTTCTATCAATGTCTTGATATACCTATCTTCTATATATCCTTCTTCAAGTAAAATTTCACCTCCTTTTACTAGTGCTTCTTCCCATGTATCAGCTCTTAAATTAAGATTTATTAGCTTACTACTTATTTTTTCCATTGTCTTTCACCTCAATTTCAGTTTTTTCTAGTAATTTTAAAAGTTCTTCCTGATCTTCTATTCTTATTAATTTATCTGAACACTTTTCTAATATGAGTAATATTTTTTCTATTATTTTCAAGTTATCTTTTTTTTCTTTAGATGACAAAAAAAACAATATCTTTACATTTTTGTTTCCTGGAAACTTCACTCTATGTTTTAGTACTACAGTTGCAATACCTTTTTCATATACATTTTCGCTAGATTCAGCATGAGGTATTGCTGCATTTTTTGTTATTACCATATAGGATCCAAAGTTTTTTATTAAAAATTTAATATCTTCTGAATATTTCATATTAACTTTTTTATTTTCAAATAAAATTTTTACTCCTTCATCTATAACTTCTTCCCATGTATTTTTTTTCTCCTTAATATACCTTACATTCTCTTGTTTAAATATTTTTTCATCTCCATCTTCAGCTATTTCTTCTTTAAATAATTTATTATTTCTTGAGTTATTTATGATTTTTTCTAAGCCTTCTGTCAACTTAGCGACATCCTTTATCTTGGCGTATCTGGATATTAGATTAACTAATTCATCTATATTTATTTTATTATCCCGTTTTCCATTAAAATAACCATCTAATTTCTTTATATCTTCCTCTGTTAAAAAAGGAGAAACTTTTATTATATTAATATTTAAACTTTGCTGTATTTCTTTTTTCAGGTCAATTGTAGTTATAATTCCATCATATTTCAAAAGATTCATATCAAATATTTCTAAGTAAGACACTAGTTTTAGTTCTTCCAAATCATATCTTTCTTTCAATTTATGTATTAAAATTGTTGTTGTTCCATACCCTCCTACACACATTAACAAGATTTTTCTATTCTGTTTCTTTATTTTATTTCGTTCTATGAAAGCCTGAAAATGTACTGCAAATAATATAATTTCTTCTTTTTTAAACTTTATATCAAGTAATCTCTCAATCTTGTTTACCTTTTCTTCTACTTTTTTCAATATTTTGTTATCTAGAGAATTTTCTTCATTAAAATATACATCTATCTCTTCCAGTTTAATTTCATTTTTAGCTCTGTATATTGCCGGTTTTATATGATTTAACAAACCTTCCAATAGTATCCTATCATTACTAAAAAATATTTCTAGCTCTTTTTCTAACTCTGAAATCATATTTTTTACAATTAGATTTACTTCTATCCATTTTTCAAAAATTTCTGTATTATATGAATATGAAGAAAATCCTATAAAATAATCTACCAACTGTAGTTTTTCATTTTCATTAAAAATTTTTATATCCAATATATTTAGATTCTGATTTATCAATATGTATTCTTTAGTATTTTTTAAAAATTCCTTATTTATATTTTCCTGTTTCATATCCTTTCCTAAACGTATTC
>JBGXYD010000112.1:0-14747 GCA_041815005.1 Leptotrichia sp.
ATATAAAGAATACATTTGACAAATCAAATGGATAATCTATATAATGGTCTTCAAATGTATGATTTTGTGCAGGATCCAGTACTTCAAGCATGGCTGAAGCAGGATCGCCCCTAAAGTCTGATGCCATCTTATCTATTTCATCAAAAAGCATTACAGGATTGTTTACCCCTGTTTGCTTCAAGGAATTTATTATTCTACCAGGCATTGATCCGATATATGTCCTTCTATGTCCTCGTATTTCTGCCTCATCCCTCAGACCTCCTAAAGATATCCTTGTAAATTTCCTATTCATAGAACGGGCAACCGAATTTGCCAATGATGTTTTTCCCACACCTGGAGGTCCCACCAGACATATTATTGATCCCTTTAAGCTATTATTTAACTTTTTGACAGCCAGAAATTCCAATATACGTTCCTTAACCTCTTCTAAACCATAATGATCTTCATTTAGTATCTTTTCAGCTTTATCTATATTTATCTCATCGTCTGAAGCAATATCCCATGGAAGATCCAAGACAGTTTCCACATAGCTCCTTATTACAGAGGCTTCGGCAGAAAAATCAGGCATTTTCTTTAACCTTGTCAATTCCTTTATCAGCTTATCTTTCAGCTCCTTCGGAACTTTTGATTCTTGAACTCTCTGATCTAACTCTTCCAATTCTTCGTCCGAATCAGAGTCTTCCCCCATTTCCTCCTTCATTGCCTTTATCTTTTCTCGCAAATAGTAGTTTTTCTGCACTTCTGCCATCTGCTCCTTAACACGATTTTCTATTTCCTTTTCAATCGTAAATATTTCCACTTCTTTTTCAAGGATGCTTAATATTTTATAAGCTCTTTCCTCCACATCAAGAATTTCAAGCAATTCCTGTTTTGATTTTGTGGAAATAAGTAAATTTGTACAAATAAGGTCAAATGCCTTGTCTATATTCCTTATTTCTTTTATATTATATATCACATCTGGTAATATTTTCTGAGTTATTTTTGCATAATTGGAAAATTCATCAATAACTCTTCTTTTCAAAGCCTCAGACTTACTTTCATCAATAGGCTTTGAAAATATTTCTTCATAGTCTGCATATAAAACCCCTGCTTTTTCTTCAAATTCTCCTATAAGCACCCTATGTTTAGCCTCAACGAGTACCTTCACATTTCCATTGGGCATTTTCACCGTCTGAATAACATGGACTAAAACTCCTGTCTCGTATACATCTTCCGGCAATCTAGGTTCTTCCACATTTGGATCCTTCTGTGGTGACAGAATGAGCTTATTATCAAATCTGGAAAGGGATTCCTCCAGACTTAGAAGACTGGATTGTCTTCCAATAAAAATTGGAGTTACCACTCCGGGAAAAACCACCAGCTCTCTTGTTGCAATAAAAGGTTTCTTTAACATATTTCTCCTTTCCTTTCATATAATTTCTGTATTTTAACCTACAAACCTAGAAAAAATAGCTTTTTTAACTATTTATTTCAGTTATCTATTTTATAACTACCTTATCCTTATCCTCTATAGATTCCTTCGTGATTCTCACTTCAGTTATATTTTCCATAGAAGGGATTTCATACATAAGATCCAACATTACACTTTCTATTATTGATCTTAGTCCTCTTGCACCTATCTTTCTTTTTAGTGCCAACTTTGCTATTTCAGATATTGCATCCTCGTCAAAAGAAAGATTTATATCCTCCATCTCAAAATATTTTTTATACTGCTTTACTAAGGAATTTTTTGGCTCAGTCAATATTTTAACCATCGCTTCTTCGTCAAGTCCATGCAATGCCGTAATTATAGGAAGTCTCCCTATAAGTTCCGGAATAAGCCCGTACTTTATAAGGTCTTCTGGAAGTACATTTTCAAACAAGGTCAAATCATCCAGCTTTGTTTCTTCTGAAACTAGCCCAAAACCTACCCTCTTTTCATTAATCCTACTTCTTAGCTTCCCTTCAAGTCCCTCAAAGGCTCCTCCCACTATAAACAGTATATCTTTAGTGTTTATTTCTATCATTTCCTGGTTAGGGTGCTTTCTTCCCCCCTGAGGAGGTACACTTGCCACTGTCCCTTCAATGATTTTAAGTAATGCCTGCTGTACCCCTTCCCCTGATACATCCCGTGTAATAGACATATTTTCAGACTTTCTTGCTATTTTATCTATTTCGTCTATATATATTATACCATGCTCAGCAGTTTCCACATCATAATCCGCTGCCTTTATCAGCTTCAAGAGCACATTTTCCACGTCATCCCCCACATATCCTGCCTCTGTGAGGGTTGTCGCATCAGCTATTGCCAATGGAACATTCAATATTTTAGCCAATGTCTGGGCAAGAAGTGTCTTTCCACTACCTGTAGGCCCTACCAATAGAACATTTGACTTTTGAAGCTCCACATCATCTATATTCTTCATCTTATGATTTATTCTTTTAAAATGATTATATACAGCTACAGAAAGAACCTTTTTCGCCTTTTCCTGTCCTATAATATATTCGTCAAGTCTACTTTTTATTTCTGACGGCTTCAAAAGGGTAATTTCCCTTTTTTCTCCTTCATCTTCATATCCTCCGTCATCTATAAGTTCCATACAGTCTTCGACACATTGGTCACATATGTATGTACTGTTGTCAGGGCTACTTATAAGCCTATAGGCTTCTTCCTCTTCCCTTCCACAAAATGAACAAATGTGCTTGTTTTTTCCCAATTTTTTCACCTCATTATTTCTGAAACATTATAAGACCTTATCGATAAGTCCGTACTTTATCGCCTCTTCTGGAGACATAAAGTTATCTCTTTCAGTATCCCTGTATATTTCCTCAATAGGTTTTCCTGTTGCTTCCGATAAAATCCTATTTGTCATTTCCTTCATTCTTTCTATTTCCCTTGCCTGTATCTGTATATCTGTAGCTTGACCCCTTGCACCTCCTAGAGGCTGGTGAATCATTATTCTTGAACTGGGTAGAGAATATCTTTTTCCCTTTTCCCCTGCTGCCAGTAAAAGTGCTCCCATACTTGCTGCCTGTCCAACACATACCGTAGATACATGGGCTTTTATATGTCTCATTGTATCGTATATTGCAAGACCTGAAGTAATTACCCCTCCAGGACTGTTAATATACATTAATATATCCTTTTCCTTATCCTGAGCATCCAGAAAGAGGAGTTGTGCAATAATTGCATTTGCCATATTATCCTCAATCTCTCCCCCTACAAATATTATCCTATCCTTTAAAAGTCGGGAATATATATCATAGCTTCTTTCCCCTCTTCCATCATTTTCTATTACTATAGGACTATACATTTTTCCTCCTTTTCCCTTATGCAATTCTTCTGGAGGATTGCTTTATCCCCCAAAAAAGCCTTTTAAAATATCTTTTGACAATTTTTAAAACTATTTTTTCCCAGTAAGAAAATCTATTGTTTTCTTATTTACTATTTGATATTTAATATCATCGATGAATCTATCATAATTTCCTGACTTTCTCACTTCTTCTAATAATGCTGTTCTATCCATACCATACATTACTGCTGTCTTTTCGATTTCATCATTTACTTCTTCTTCTGCTGCCTCTATCTTTTCAATTTTAGCTATTTCAGCAAGAACTAAATCCATCTTTACCGTCTTTTTAGCAGATTCCTTCAATGTCTCCTTCATATTTTCCATATTTTGCCCAGTCATTTCAAAGTATTGTTGAAGAGACATTCCTTGCATTTGAAGCTGTTGGGCAAATCTGTTTATTTGAAACTGAACTTCCCTTTCAATCATTGCTTCAGGAACTTCAAACTGAGCATCTTCCACTATAGTTTCCAAAACTTTTCCTCTATACTCGTTTTCAATCCTTGCTTCCTCTCTTTTAGTAAGGTTTTCCCTTGTTTTAATCTTCATATCTTCCAAGGATTCGTATCCAAGCTCCTTAGCCAAGTCTTCATTAAGCTCTGCCTCTTCCTTTCTCTTTATAGAGTTTACCTTTACCTTAAACAGAGCCGGTTTACCTTTAAGATTTTCAGCATGATATTCCTCAGGGAATGTTACATTTACATCAAATTCGTCTTCTTTATTATGTCCCACTATCTGATCTTCAAAAGTATCTATAAAACTTTTGGAACCAAGGGTAAGATCAAATCCTTCAGCTTTTCCACCATCAAAGGCATTTCCATCTATAAATCCTTCAAAATTTATATTAACTACATCATTTAATGCTGCAGCTTCATCTTCTTTCACTTCTTTAAGCTTTCCAGCATTAGCCCTTATTCCTTCAATTTCAGTGTCTACCTTCTCATCTGTAATATCAAGGGCTTCCTTTTCAGCTGTTACGTTTTTATAATCCCCCAGCTTGATTTCAGGAAGTACAGGAATAGTAAAGACTACTTCTACATTGTCAGTATTATTTTCATATTTTTCCAGCTTAATATCCGCTATAGGAGTTAAGCTGTTTTCTTCTACTGCCTTCCTATATTCATCAGATATTATATGATTTAATATTTCTCCGTCTATTTCCTTCTTAAACTGCTTTTCAAGTACATCCTTTGGTACATGTCCAGGTCTGAACCCTGCCACTTTTGCATCTTTAAAATGTACAAGCACATGCTCTCTTAAATTTTTCAGTTCATCCCCTGATTTTGTTACTGATACCTCATATACTGTTTCTGATATTTTTTTTACTGTTGCCATTTTTTATATCCTCCTGTTTTTTAATTTTTTTATTTAAAATCTTTTATTTTTAGTTCTATAAATAAATCTGTACGTACCGACTTAAATATCGGTGTATATATTATTTCAAATTTCCTATCATCATTTTTGGCTTTCAATTTATGCCCTAAATTATATCCTACCACTGAGATAATTCTTTTGTTCTTTCTTATGAACCCCTTAAAATGTCTATTGTTTACACCAAACTTTGTAAAGTTTTCAAAAGTTATATCTGAATCAATAAAATTTGGCTCCTGATTATCAAGACCAAAGGGAGAAAGCCTGTTTATATTGATAAGTTTGTTTTTATTTATCTCCTCTATACTAAGTTCAGCATCTATGCGAAGTACCTTTTCAACACTTGATTTATCAATCCCTGACAACCTTTTTTTTAAATACTTCTCAATTTCCTCTAGATATTTTTCAGATACAAGGAAGCCGGCAGCCAAGTCATGTCCTCCAAATCTTTCAAACTTATCTGCTGTCTCCTTTAGAAGATTAAATATATTAAGCCCTTCTATACTTCTACAAGATGCCTTTCCATATCCGTTTTTTATAGATACTAGTATTACTGGGATATTATACTTTATGGAAATTCTCGAACATACCACTCCTATTACTCCTGAATGCCAGTTTCTGCTTTTCATGAATATATACTTAGGTTTATGTAATTTCTGGATTTTCTCCTCAATTTCATTGTATATTTCCATTTCCAAATATCTTCTTATTTTATTTGCCTTTTTCATTTCTTCAATTATGGCAAATATTTTAAAGTCATCCTCCTGAATAAAGAAATTTACAACCATCTTGGAATTATCTATACGTCCGAGCGCATTGAAAATAGGTGCTATATAAAAGCCTATATCACTTGTGGATATATTTTTAGAGTTTATCTTTAGATAGTTTATAATATACTTTAACCCTTTTACCTTTGTCTTTCTTAAATTATATAGACCCTTTTTTATTATGAACCTGTTTTCATCAGTCATGGGAACTACATCAGCTACAGTTCCTATCATGACAATGTCTATATAGTCATAAAGTATCTTCTTGTTTACACCTGCCACCTCATATACAGCTTCAGCTACCTTAAAGGCTACCCCCGAACCAGACAGATTTTTATTCGGATACCTTCTACTGACCTTAGGATTTACAGTAAGAAAGTTCATATTCTCAATTTTCTCTGTCTGGCGGTGATGATCCGTAATTATTACATCAATACCACTTTCCTTAAAAAGCATCATTTCTTCCCTTGATGTTATATTTGTGTCAACCGTTATGAAAAGACTTACATTCCTCTTTTGAAGGTATTTTATCAGGTTTCTGTTTATATCCACTCCCTCGTGAGCCCTGTTTGGAATATAATAATCCACATTAATCCCAAGTTTCCTAAGAACAATCACAAGATAAGCGGTTCCTGATATTCCATCTACATCGTAATCTCCATATATTATCACTTTTTCCTTTTTCTCTTTAGCCTCCATTATCCTATCCACCACACTGTGCATCTGCTCAAAAAGAAAGGGGCTATAAAGTTCCTTCTCACTTATATTGAGGAATTTTTCCACTTCCTCCTTCGAGGTAATCCCTCTGTTTAATAAAAGCCTTGTAATAAGCTCTCCCTCGCCAAACTCTCTTTTTTTTAAGGAAATATAATCTTCATTATAAGGCTTGAGTTCCCATTTCACAAATTACTCACTATCCTTCTTTTTTATTTCGTTGAGTATAGCGGCTATTTTTATACCATGTTCTGTACTATTATCTAAATGAATTCTTATTTCAGGGACAAATCTTACTGTCAACTGGGATCCCAGCGACCTTCTAAAAAAGCCCTTCAGTTTTTCAAGTTCTGATAATATTTTTTCTTTATTTACATTTCCGTTTAAATCAAGTACGGAAAAGGTCAAGTCTAAATATCTCCCATCCTTGGTAAGTTCCACCTTATGTACAGATACAAGGTTCTTTAGCTTATCATTTTTTACTTCTGTCAGAAGAAGAGTTCCTATTATTTTGGAAATCTCCTTCTCCAGACCTTTTTTTCGTCTATCATTCATCTTTTCCACCTCTTAATTTAAATATATTACAAATTAAATTATCACTAATTCTCCCACCATTCCAGTTTGACACTGATAAAAATACTTTCAAATTTACTTTATCTAGGAATTTCCTCAAGAATATATGATTCTATAATATCCCCTTCCTTAATGTCGTTAAAGTCCTTTATTCCTATACCACATTCCTGACCCGTCATAACTTCTTTTGCATCGTCCTTAAACCTTTTCAGGGATTCTAACTCCCCTTCATAAATAACTATTCCGTCCCTTATAACTCTTATCTTGGACGACTTACTCACCTTACCGTCTACCACAACCGCTCCGGCGATATTTCCTACATTACTTATTTTAAATACCTGCTTAACTTCTATTCTACCAAAGTATACTTCACGATATTCAGGGTCAAGCATACCAGTCATGGCCTTTTCTATTTCTTCGGTTACATGATATATTACATTATAATTTCTTATTTCTACCCCTGTTTTTTCAGCTTCATTTCTAGCAGGGGTTGTAGGTCTTACATTAAATGCAATAATTATAGCATTTGATGCTTCAGCTAGTTTTACATCTCCTTCTGTTACCGCTCCCGCACTTGCCTGAATGATATTTATCATTACCTTTTCGTTATTCAGTTTCATCAATGATTCTTTTAGGGCTTCCACAGATCCTTTAGAATCAGCCCTTATAATACATTTCAGTTCTTTTAACTGCTGTTCCTCAAGCTCCTGGGAAAGACTTTCTAGAGATATATGCTTTTTCTTATTCTGTTCGTTTACCTTTTTCTCCTTAATGAAGTCTTCTACTATCTTTTTAGCCTGCTTGTCATTATTTACTGCATATAGAATATCCCCGGCATTAGGAACATTGTTAAACCCTGTAATTTCAACAGGTTGTGAAAGACCTGCCTTTTCAATCTTATTTCCTCTGTCATCCAGCATAGATCTTACTCTACCGTGGGCTTCTCCCGCAACAAAGATATCCCCTATCTTGAGTTCTCCCTCCTGGATAAGGATATCTGCTACAGCCCCCATTTTAGGATCAAGTCTTGATTCCACAACTACAGCCTTCGCTCTTTTTTTAGGGTTTGCTTTAAGTTCCAGTAATTCCGCAGTTATAAGTATAGTTTCCAAAAGTTCTTCCAGATTTATCTTCTGTTTAGCTGAAATTTCTACAAACTCTGTATTTCCTCCCCAATCAGGAGCCATCAATCCATATTCAGTCAACTCTGTCCTAACTTTCATGGGATCAGCACCCGGTTTATCAATTTTGTTAATAGCTACAATTATAGGTACTCCGGCTTCCTTCGCATGGGATATTGCTTCAACCGTCTGTGGTTTTACACCATCGTCAGCCGCAACAATAAGTATGGAAATATCTGTAATATTAGTACCTCTTGCACGCATTTCTGTAAATGCTTCGTGTCCTGGAGTATCTATAAAGGTAACCTTCTGTCCTTTCCAGTTTACCTGGTAAGCTCCTATCCTTTGGGTAATTCCTCCAGCCTCCCCTTCTATTACATTTGTATGCCTTAAGGCATCAAGAAGTGAAGTTTTTCCATGATCTACGTGACCCATTATTGTTATAACTGGAGCTCTTAAAATAAGTTCCTGTTCTTTATCCTGTATTTCTAGGTGATATTTTTCTCCGTAGCTTACTTCTACAACTTCTTCTTTTTCAACTATTACTTCATAGTCCAAGGCCACTTCTTCTGCTTCCTCAAAAGTAAGAATCGCGTTTGCAGTAAGCATTTTTCCCTGCATAAAAAATTTCTTTATGATGTCCGATACATTTATTCCTAATTTTTCGGCAAGATCCTTTATTACAATTTCTTCACCTATTGTTATCATTCCTATGCTTTCGCCTTCTATTCTAATTATTTCGTCTTTTATAACTTTCTCCTGCTTCTTTTTAGTTTTCTTTTTCTTATCGTCTTTCCTAAAGTCAGACCTAAGTTCCCTTAGTTTCTTTTCTTCTTCCTTCTGTTTCTTGTCTTTTTCATACTTTCTCTTGTCAAACTTTCCTTTTCCCTTTACATTTGACTTAGGTTTTTCAGCTACAGCTGCCGGAGCCTCAGTTTTAGACACCTCCTTTTTCCCTTTGCCGAAATTTCTGCTGTCCCTCTGTTCGTCCTTATTTCTGTCAAAATTTCCTCGACTGTCCCTGTTATCTCTATTATCTCTGCCATCACGGTTTTGAAAATTTCTGTTCCTGTTATCTCGGTTACCATCTCTGTTGTCCCTGTTCTGATACCCCTTGTTATCTCGGTTGCCTTCCCTATTATCTCTGCCATCACGGTTTTGAAAATTTCTGTTCCTGTTATCTCGGTTACCGTCTTTGTTGTCCCGATTCTGATAATTTCTGTTTCTGTTATCATCTTTGTTATCCCTGTTCTGATGGCTTCTGTTATCCCTATTGGTATCCTTATTTTCTCTGGCTTCCTTATCCTGATGCCTATTCCTGTTCCCTGATTCAAAATTATGATTACTTTTATCTGACGAATTTGATGTCATGTTTCCTTCCACTTTTTCCTCTTTTTCCTTTTTATTTATTTCAGTTTTTTTTATTTCTTCCTTTTTCTGATTATCCGAAGAAGCCTTTTTATTTTTCAGTTTACTTTTTATTGTTGCCACCTCTTCATCCTTAAGACCTTTTAAATGAGAATTAAATACCATACCTATTTCAGAAAGTTTTTTCAAAAATTCCTGACTGTTGGTATAGCCTAATTCTTTAGCCAGTTCATGTACTCTCATTCTGTCACCTCCAGTTTAGTTAATATTCCATTTACTACCTTTTTATCAATAATTCCCACAACGTTTACATCTCTTAGAAATATATGGGAAAGCTCATTTTTTTCCTCAATATTTATAACTACTGTCTTGTATTCTTCCTTTAGTTTTGTAAACTGATTTATATATTTTTCATTTATATCCTTAGGCAATATAAGAAGTTTTACTTTATTTTTCTTTATTCCCTCTATGTTTTCATCAACACCGAAAATAAAAAAATCAGAATTTTTCATAGGTCGTATAATGTCTATTATATTTTTCTTTTCTTTTTCAATTTCCTTTAACATTTCAAGAAGTTCCAATGACTCCACCTTATATCTCTTGTTTTTAGAGAGCTTTTCAATACAGACTATATTCTTACAGACATAAAAACCTCTGTTCTGTATCTTCATTCTCCTATCAAAAACATAAGTTTCCTCTTGCAGGACTATTCTGAAAAAAACTTCCTTTTTCCCTTTTATCCTACAGCAGACACACATTCTTTCAGGCATATATTATTTTTCACCCTCCGCTTCATCCTCCTCCAGGTCTTTCTCCTCCTCTGTATGAATATCTATTTTTATTCCACAAAGTCTGGCTGCCAGCCTTGAGTTCTGTCCCTTCTTTCCAATAGCAAGTGACAGCTGATCCTCTCTTACGATTACCCTCGCTACTCTTTCCTCCTCTTTTTCTATAATATCCACAGAAATCACTTCTGAGGGGTTTAAGGCATTCTTTACAAAATAAGCTGTATCTTCATCCCACATTACGATGTCAATTTTTTCTCCTCTAAGCTCATCTATTATACTTTGAATTCTCATACCATTTTTACCTATGCAAGCTCCCTTAACATCCAAATTGCTATCTTCAGAATACACTGCAACCTTTGTTCTGCTTCCAGCTTCCCTTGCTATATTCTTTATTTCTATTATCCCTTCCTCTATTTCAGGAATTTCAAGTTCAAGAAGTCCCCTTAAAAGTTCCTCAGCTTTTCTTGAAAGGAAGCTCTTTGTGTATTTTGTAGATTCTTCTACACTACCTACGTATACTCTTATTCTATCCCCCTGCTGAAACTTATCTGCTTCTGAAAGCTCCTTTGCAGGAATGATTGCTTCCAATCCGTTAATATCAATATATAAGTTCCCCTTTTCATCAGTCTTCCTTACTGCTGCTGAAACAATGGACTTTTCTATTTGCTTAAATTTGTTAAAATGATTCCTCTTTTCACATTCTCTTACCTTCTGAACTACTATCTGTTTTGCATTTTGAATCGCATTTCTTTTAAATCCTTCTGCATTTATTTCAAAATCTATGATATCGTCTAGTTTTGTGCGCTTCTTTATTGAACGGGCATCTTCAAGAGAGATTTCCTCATCAGGATTTTCAACAGTTTCCACCACTTTCCTTCGGGAGAATACCTTAACTTCTCCTGTTTCCCTGTTTATGGAAATTTCTGCATTGTCCTTTTCCCCATAGTTCTTCTTGTATGCAGCAAGAAGTGCCGTCTCAACCGCCTCAAGCAACTCCTCCTTCAAAATTCCCTTTTCCTTTTCAAGTTCATCGAGTGCTTCTAAAAAGATTCTCTGATCTTTTGATTTCATTGTTCCTCCTCACTATTTATTATATCTTTTGACATTTCAAATATTAAGTTTGACTTTTTCAGTTTTGAAAGGGGTATCTCAAAAATCTTCCCTGTATCCTCTGTTAAAAAGATAATATCATCTTGAAATTTTTCAAGTTTTCCCTCAAAAGTCTTCTTTCCTTCTATATTGTTTTTGGTATAAAGCTTTATCCTTTTACCGGAAAATCTTACAAAGTCCTTAGGCTTTTTCAGTTTCCTGTCAAGTCCTGGTGTTGAAACCTCAAGGAAAAACTTTTCCTTTATAAGTTCATCTGCTATATCGTCTATTTTACCACTTAGGGCTATACAGTCATCAAGACTTGTATTTCCATCAATCTTTTCCACATACACTCTCAAATAATTGTATCCTCCTTCAGGAACATACTCCAAATCTGCAAGTTCCAGTCCTAGTTCATCCAGGTGTGTTGAAATCCTTTCTTCAAATTTTGTCAGTTTTTCTTCCATAAAATTCACCTCGTATTTAAAACTAAAGAGTGGGAAAATCCCACTCTTTTATCCGATATTCTGTTCTTGCAATTATTCTATCACAGTTTTAACATTTTTGCAAGTATTTTTTTATTTAGGGACAGAGTCCCGTAAATTCTTCACCATTAATTCACTCTCAGCATAACTTTTGTTAAATTATATATTTCATTAATCAATATAATCTTCAACTTCAACAGGAACTATATTCCATATTTCCCTTGCATATTCCATTATTGTCCTGTCAGAACTGAATTTTCCTGCATTGGCAATATTCTTCAGTGCTTTTTTAGCCCAGTTTCTTTTATCTCTATATGCCTTCTCCAGTTCCTTTTGAACATATCTATAGGAATCGAAGTCCTTTAATAGGAAATATACATCTGGTCTTGCCCCTTCAACTCCGTATAATAGGGAAGTTTGGATTTCCCTGAAGATTCCTGTATGATTATCATCATATGTACCATCCCCAAGCTGGTCTATAACTTTTTTAAGCCCTTCCACTGTATTGTATTCATAAAAAGGATTGTAGGTATTGGAATGTTGAAGCTCCTCAACCTCATTTGCCTTAAGTCCAAATATAAATGCATTCTCTATTCCTGCCTCTTCTACTATTTCAACATTTGCTCCATCCATAGTACCTATAGTTATTGCTCCGTTTAACATAAACTTCATGTTACCCGTACCTGAGGCTTCCTTTCCTGCTGTGGATATCTGCTCTGATACATCTGATGCAGGAAATATCTTTTCAGCCAATGATACTCTATAATTTTCAAGGAAAACCACTTTTATTTTTCCATTTATATCAGGATCATTATTCACCTTTTCTGCAACAGCATTTATTAGTTTTATAATTCCTTTAGCCCTTCTATAACCTGCTGCTGCCTTTGCTCCAAATATAAAGGTTCTAGGTTCCACATCAAGTAACGGATTATCCTTTAACCTGTTGTAAAGATCCATTATATGTAAAACATTTAAAAGCTGTCTCTTATATTCATGAAGCCTTTTTACCTGTACATCAAATATTGAATTAGGATCAACTTCTATTCCATTGTTTTCCCTAATATATTCAGCCAACTTTACTTTGTTATCATATTTAATTTTAGACAGCCTATTGAGTACATCATCATTTTCTATATATTCTTCAAGCTTTTTCAGTTCATAAAGGTCTGTAATCCACTTATCTCCTATTAGTTCCGTAATAAAGGATGCCAATTCAGGATTGGATTTTAGGAGCCATCTCCTTTGAGTAATACCGTTTGTTTTATTCTGGAATTTTTCAGGATAAAGATTATACCAGTCCTTTAATTCAGAATTTTTAAGTATTTCCGTATGGAGTGCAGCAACCCCGTTTACCTTGTGAGAACCGACTATTGCGAGCCAGGCCATTCTTATCTGACCATTTCCAATGATGGACATATACTGTATCTTTTGCCAGTCTCCATCATATTTTTTGTTAAGTTCAAGAAGAAATCTTCTATTGATTTCTTCGACAATTTGATATATTCTAGGAAGTAACGGCTGAAATAAGGAAATATCCCATTTTTCAAGTGCTTCTGATAATATCGTATGATTGGTATAAGCAAAAACCTTCTTACAAATATCCCATGCTTCATCCCATCCAATTTTTTCATAATCCATGAATATCCTCATTAATTCAGGAATTGCAACCACAGGATGGGTATCATTAAGCTGGATTGCGACCTTTTCATGAAATTTTGAAAAATCATTTCCATATAGGGATTTGTACCTTCTTACTATATCCTGTAGCGATGCAGAAGTAAAGAAATATTGCTGTTTTAATCTAAGAAGTTTCCCATCTTTTTCCGAATCATTAGGATAAAGAACCCTTGATATATCCTCTGCATGTATTGCTTTTTCTGAAGCAAGAAGATACTTTTGGGAATTAAAAAGGTTTAGGTCAAAACCTTCAGGCGAGCTTGCTTCCCATAACCTCAACGTATTTACAGTATCATTTCCATATCCTATAACGGGTACATCATAGGCCACCGCAATTACATTTTCAGTATTTACCCTTTTAAAATAATCTTTTCCTACTTCATCCTGATGAACTTCTATTTCTCCACCAAATTTTACCTTAAATACTCTGTCCATCCTCTTTATTGACCATGGATCTCCGTATTTTGTCCAGTTATCTGGATATTCAACCTGAAACCCATTTTCTATCCTCTGTTCAAACATTCCATATTTGTATCTTAACCCATAACCATTTCCCGGCAATCTAAGTGTAGCCATCGAATCCAGAAAACATGCTGCGAGCCTTCCTAAGCCCCCATTTCCAAGCCCTGCATCCATTTCCTTATCCTCAATCTTATTAATATCAACCCCTAGTTCATTTAAAGTTTCATTAATTACTTCATTCATTTTTAAATTGATCAAGTTATTCCCCAAATAACGACCCATTAAAAATTCTGCAGAGAAGTAATATACCTGTTTCACCTGCTTCTTTGCATAAGTTTTTTTTGTGTTGTACCAGTCTTCAACAATATAGTCAAGAGCTGCCCTTGAAACTGCATAATATATTTCATACTCATGAGCCTCTTCAATAGTTTTTCCGTACTGTCTCCTTAATTTTCTAAGGATACTATCCTTCAATTGAGATTTATCAATTGTCATTTCTTCCTCCTATTTACTTTTTTTAATTTACAGTAAAAAAATTTTAGCATTACCCCGTTATTATACACACTTTTTTATATTTTTACCAGTCTTTTTAAAAATTTAACTATAATTTATTTTCATATCCTTCAAAAAACTTTATTATATCTTACTGTAAGTAAGGCGAATATTAATCTATTCCAACCAATTGCTGATAAAGTGTTTTCATGAAACTGTCTGTCATTCCAGAAAGATAATCTGTAACCAGCAATATTTTCAAATAAAGCCTGTATGCAAATATTTCTTCCCTTCTGTTATCTTCATTTCTTATACCTTTAATTTCTTCACTCTCAATATATTTCTGCATATAATAGGTGAAAATATATCTATGAGTTTCAGACAAAACTGAAATATATTTCCAATTTATTCCAGACATTTTTTCTTCCCTTTCAGTTTCCCAATAAATTGGAAATATATTTCAGTTTTGTCTGAAACTCATAGATATATTTTCACCTATTATATGCAGAAA
>JBGXYD010000113.1:0-14074 GCA_041815005.1 Leptotrichia sp.
CTTTCAGTATCAAAATTTATAAACGTTTGAAATGATTTTATACGTTTTATATACGACTAATTTCTATATAATTTTGTATATGACTTGTTTATATAAATGATAGTATCTTAAAAATTTACATAAAAAATCATAAGGACCAGTTATTACTAGCCCTTATGCTGTATTTTTTCAATCTTTATGTAATATTATTTCAATATTACATAAAGATAAGTTTTATGACAAAAAGGAGAGCAAGAATTATCATGACCATTGATACTTCTCTTTTTTCCTCTTTTGGGGCAACAAGATTATAAAATATATTAATTATAACATAAGAAAGTATCCCTAGGGTTAATCCATCTCCAATACTGTAAGTTAGAGCCATTCCAATTATTGTTATAAATGCAGGCAGCCCTTCCGTTATATTGTAAAGGTCTATATCCTTTACAGAGCTTATCATTAAATATCCTACGTAAATTAAGGCAGGAGCCGTAGCACATGAAGGTATCGATATAAATATCGGAGAAAAGAACATTGCAATTAAAAATAACATTCCGGTAGTTATTGCAGTCCATCCAGTTCGTCCACCTTCAAGAACCCCTGTCGAACTTTCCACATATGTCGTAACTGTGGAAACTCCCAGTAATGCTCCTAATGTTGTTCCCAACGCATCGGCAAGTAATGCCCTTCCCACATTCGGAACCTTTCCTTCCTCATCTAGCATATCTGCCTTTGAACATACTCCTATAAGTGTCCCCACTGTATCAAAAAAGTCCACAAATAAAAATGTACATGTTATTACAAAGAAATTTCCAAGCAGTTTTCTGTCAGAAAAAAATGAAAAATCCAGCTTTCCTGCTATTGGTGCCAATGATTCAAACTTAAATACTCCATTTGGAAGAAAAATCTGTATCTCTGCAGCTTTTGCCGGATTTACTAATGCATAGCTCCAAGATATAACCGAGCTGACCAGTATTCCCCAGAGAATAGCTCCTCTTACCTTCTTCTTATCCAAAACTGCTATTACAAAAAGACCTATCGCCGCTATTATTACAGATGGGGTAAAATGACCCATACTTACCTTTGTAGCCTCGTTTGCAACTACAAGTCCACTTCCTGAAAGTCCTATAAAGGCTATAAATATCCCTATCCCCCCTGTTACTGCATGCTTCAGGTTCATAGGAATAGAATTGACAACCGCTTCTCTAACCTTAAACAATGTAAGCAGTATAAATATAATTCCCTCAACAAATACTGCTGTAAGAGCTATTTCCCAGCTTATTTTACCTTTTAGGACAACCGTGAAGGCAAAAAAAGCATTAAGTCCCATTCCTGATGCCAGAGCAAAAGGCAGGTTAGCTATAAGCCCCATAAAGATACAGGCAGCAGCAGCCGAAAGACAAGTTCCGGTAACAAGTGCCCCTGCATCCATTCCTGTGGCTGAAAGAATTCCTGGATTAACTGCTATTATATAAGCCATTGTCAGAAAGGTAGTAACACCTGCCAATATTTCCCTCTTCATATCCACATTTTTTTCAGCCAGTAGAGGAAAAAATCTTTGGATTCCTTTTAAATTCTTAGTGTCGACGCTCATTTTCTGAACACTCCCTTCAAAATTTATTTTATTTCTATTGAAATCCATTTTTTTATTTTCTGGACTCCCTATCATGGAGTTTTCCCTTTTTTCTATGACTTTCTCCTATTTTTCCTTTATTTTATCCTATATAGATATATTATTTTATTAAGTTTTCCAATTTTATAAGCCTATTTAATATTATTTCTAAAATTGTAATATCCCATAAAAATTACTGCTCTCTTTCCTCAAATACCACAAGTACTTTTTCTATTTTTTTATCCTTTACCCTCTGGGGCTTAAAGGATATCCCTTCTATTAATATCGGAGATATATCTTCGTCATCCTCAGGAATATAGTCCATATTCTCAATAAGCAAACCGCTTAAAGTGTCATAATGCCGTGATTCCAGCTCAATATGAAAATAATCGTTTATATCATTTAAGGAAAGCTCCCCATTTACTAGGTATTTGTTTGTTGAAAGTTTTTTGATGGAAGCATCCTCAGAATCAAATTCATCTGAAATATTTCCCATTACCTCTTCTATAAGATCCTCCAATGTAACAATTCCTGAAAAACCTCCATATTCATCAATCAGCATTGCAATATGTTTCTTTTCAGACTGCATTTCTTTAAAAAGTTCATTGACATTTTTAGTTTCAGGTACAAAATAAGGCTCCTGTAAAATATCTGTAAGATTAATGTTAGAAAATCCTTTTTTATATGCCTCCATCATAAGATCCTTTGTCATTAGTATACCGATTATATTGTCTGCCTCCCCTTCATACACAGGTATTCTAGAATAAATTCCCACTTCCTTCTTTTCAAAAAGATCTTCCACTGATATATTTCTATCTATGAGAAATGCCTTTGTTCTAGGTATCATTATTTCCCTTGCGACCTTTTCATCAAATTCAATGATATTTTCTATCATTTCCTTTTCCACTTCGTTTATAATTCCATGTTCCCGTCCTACTTCCACCAGTGAACGGAGTTCCTCCTTAGATACCTTCTCCTCAATGTCGTCTTCTCTCATTTTCAGCACTGTCAGTATAAGATTGGTTGACAATGTCAGAAATTTTACAAAGGGAGAAAATATCTTTGAAATGGTAACTATTGTACCCACCGAAGAAAGAGCTATTTTTTCTGATGACCTCAATGCCAGTCTTTTTGGTATAAGCTCCCCAAAAACCAAAGTTATATAAGATAATATAAATGTTATTAGTATCATTGACAGCTGACTGCCGTAAGGTATTTTCAGCTTTTCTAAATACAGTGACAGATATTGGGAAAGTCCTGTTGCAGCAGATGCAGAAGCAAAGAATCCCGCAAGAGTTATTCCCACTTGAATAGTTGATAAAAACTTACTTGGCTCCTTTAAAAGAGTATCCAGTAGAATAGCCCTTTTATCCCCATCCTCCACCAATATCTTTAACTTATTCTTATTTATTGAAACTATTGCCATTTCTGCACTTGAAAAGAACGCATTTATCCCTGTCAAAACTGCTATTATTAAAAATTGAAGCAGTAGACTGCCCCCGGTTATTGTCTCCACGTAAAATATTCCTCCTAAATTTTCATATTAATTATTATCATTTTTAAAAATCTATAATGCCGATAATTTTTTAATAGTACTTTTGGTTTTTCCTTATTTTAATAATAATATTATTTTATTTTTTTAACACCTACTTCATGCTAATTAATTTAAATTATATATTTTTTTCAAGACTATGTCAAATACCCCATTACTATACAAAACTAATTCAAGGATCTTCTTATTCCTTAAACCTCTCTTATCTTAAAGATAGCTTAAACTACATCATCCCAAGATAAGCTGCCCCTATTACTCCTGCATCATTTCCAAGTTCCGCCGATGTGATCTTCAAATTTTCCAATGTAGACGGAAGTGCGTATTCCTTCAGCCTTTCATTTACTCTATCAAAAAGAATATCCCCTGCCAAGGCTACACCTCCACCAATTACTATTATCTCTGGATCAAGAATATTTAAAAGGGTTCCTATACCAAAAGCAATATATTCTGCTTCATAGTCCACAAGGCTCAAGGAAAAGCTATCTCCTTCCTTTGCTGCATCAAAGATATCCTTTGCCTCCACTTCTCTTCCTTTTGTTTTTTCATATAAAAGGTTACTCTTATTTACTGTAAGTCTGCTTTGAGCCTCCCTTATGAGACCTGTTGCAGAGGCGTAAGCTTCCCAGCAGCCATTTTGGCCACACCCGCAAAGTTTTCCATCTTTTTCCACCTTTAAATGTCCTACTTCACCACCTGCACCATTTTTCCCGCTTATAAGTTTTCCATCAGCAATTACTCCTCCCCCAATTCCTGTACCTATGGCAAGTCCTAATACATTCTTATATCCTTGAGCTGCCCCCTTCCACATTTCTCCAAGTGTAATGACATTAACATCATTATCCACCTTTACCTTCTTATTAAGGTGCTTCTCAAATTCTCCAGCTAAATCCACTTCCTTCGGCCAAGGAAAGTTTGCCCAGAATTTTACTATCCTTTCATTTACCACAGGACCGGGAACTCCTATTCCTACAGCTTTTATATTTTCATAGTTTATCTCACTTCTCTTTATTTGTTCCATAAGTATATTTGACAATCTTTCAACTGTTTTTTCAAATCCATCCATAGAATCAGTCTTTACTATTGTAGTAAAAATAATATTTCCCCCTTCATCTACAACTCCTATTTTAGTATTAGTACCCCCTAAATCAATTCCTACATAATAGTTCATACAAATTAACCTCCTAAATTTTCATCTTTTTCTTTTCCCTAATAGTTTACCTCATTTATACAATTTTTTCAATAATAACAATTTCTATTATTTCAACATTTTTTAAATTTCTTTGATTTTTTTTATAAAATTATGTATAATTATAAAAATGTCAAGACAATTTAATTTCTCAAAACTATAAAATATAACAGAAAAATTTTAACAAGGAGGCTTTTATGCGAAGTTTATCGGGAATCCAACCCAGCGGAATACTGCATATAGGAAATTATTTTGGGGCAATAAAGCAATTTGTCAACCTGCAGGATCAATATGAGGGATTTTATTTTCTCGCAAATTATCATGCCCTTACTTCTTCTCCAAAGGGGAATGACCTTAAAGAGAATACATTGGGAGTTATTCTGGACTATCTAGCTTTAGGTCTGAATCCTGAAAAATCCACTCTTTTTATACAGTCTGATGTTCCTGAACATACGGAGCTTGCATGGATTTTATCAAATGTTACTCCCATGGGACTTTTAGAAAGGGCTCATTCCTATAAGGACAAGACAGCAAAGGGAATAAAACCCAATGTAGGTCTTTTTACTTATCCAATATTAATGGCAGCTGATATCCTTATGTATGATCCTGATATTGTTCCTGTGGGAAAAGATCAAAAACAGCACGTGGAAATCACAAGAGATATTGCAATCAAGTTTAATGAAATATATGAGCAGGAGGTTTTTAAACTTCCAGAGGCAAAAATAGTAGAAAATGTTGCAGTAGTTCCAGGTACTGACGGTGATAAAATGAGCAAGTCTTATGGTAACGTCATAAATATGTTTCTTCCTGAAAAGAAACTAAAAAAACAAATTATGAACATAGTTACTGATTCTACCCCGCTTGAGGAGCCTAAAAATCCTGATAATAATATTACACAGCTCTACTCCCTTTTTGCTTCAGAAAATGAAGTTAATAAGTTAAAAGAAAAGTTTCTTGTAGGAAATTTTGGATATGGACATGCAAAAAATGAGCTTTTTGATAAGTTTATGGATTATTTTTCTCCTTTCAGGGAAAAAAGGGAAAAACTTTCATCAAATATGGATTACGTTTATGAAATTCTTGAAAAAGGAGCCAAAAAGGCTCGTCTAGTTGCATCACAAAAAATGTCCAATGTAAGGGATATTGTGGGACTTGTGAGAAGTACCAAATAAAGTGGACCGACAAGATAACAATATTTAGAAAATTTATTTATCCGTCAATATTAATTAGTAAAATAATAACTTATGCAAATTAAAAAAGAAGCTTATGGCATTTTTAATTTTCTCATACTAAATAAAAAACCTGTTTTTAATCAAAGCAGGTTTTTTATTATTGATTTTATTTGACATTATTTATTCTCCTGACATAAAGAGACTTTCCTTGTAATTTCTTCCATTTTCCACATAATGTCCTGCATTTTCACCTATATGGTAAATCTCTTCCTCAGTTAGCTTTCTTATTATCTTTGCCGGGCTTCCCAGTATAAGAACTCCTTCTTCATAAGGTATCTTATGGGTTACAAGGGAATTTGCACCTATAATGCAGTTGGGAGCTATCTTTGAACCATTCATTACAGTACTTCCCATTCCCACAATAACATTATTTCCTATATCACAACTGTGGAGTACAACATTATGACCTATAGTGACATTATTTCCTACGATACAAGGAATTCCAAAATCTGTATGAACTGTGGAATTGTCCTGTACATTGCTGTTCCTACCTATTGTAATTTTTTCCACATCACCCCTTAAAACTGCACCAAACCATATATTAGCTCCCTCTTTAATTTCCACATCTCCTACAATTACTGAATTTTCTGCAATAAAAACATCTTCAGATATAACAGGTTTCTTATCTTTAAGTTTATAAATCATTGTCCATCCTCTCTAAATCATTGTTTCTCAAATTTCATTTATATATTATCTTTTTCATTTTTATTCAGTATTTTATTATACATCTTGATAAATTCCTTATCTTCCCCATTCAAAATCTTTCTTTCTATAAGATCAGGCCTGTTTTCCATAGTCTTTTCGATAGATTTTTTCTGTCTGTAACTGTCTATCTTGGCATGATTTCCCGATCTTAGAACTTCCGGAACTGTATATCCTTCTATTTCCACAGGTCTTGTATACTGAGGAAATCCTAAAAGCCCATTATAAAAAGAATCGGTAACAAAGGATTCCTTCTTTATTACCCCCTCCTTTATCCTTGTTATGGAATCCATAAGTACAAGAGCAGGTAAATCTCCGCTACTTAGAACATAGTCCCCCACAGATATTTCTTCGTCTACAAACTTATCTATGACCCTCTGATCCAATCCTTCATATCTGCCTGAAATTATTACTATTTCTTTTTTTTCTGCGAGCTCTGTAATCTTTTCATGATTCAATGTTTTCCCTTGTGGAGATACAAATATTACATAGGCCTTTTTCTCCAAATGATTTTTTTTAAAATAATTCCAGTAGGCATCTGGCTTTAGCACCATTCCAGCTCCTCCTCCAAAAGGAATATCATCCATTTGACTATGTTTATTTTCAGCATAGTCTCTTATATTAATTATCTTGTAAACTACTATGCCTGATTTTGCAGCTCTTTGAATGATTGTCTGGGACAGATAGATTTCAAACAATTCCGGAAACAGTGTCAAAACTGTAAATTTCATTATTCCCTCATCCCTTCAATAAGCTCTACCTTAAGTCTGTTATTTTTAAAGTCTATTTGTTTCACAAATTCATCCACTAAAGGAACCATAATTTCCTTATCATTTAATATATCCTCTATAATCAATATGTTATGTGCTGCTGTTTCCATAACATCTATCACTTCCCCTATTTTTTCATCATTAAAAAATACCTCTACCCCAAGTAAATCCTTAATATAGAATTCATCTTCATTTTTTTCAGGTAAAAGATCCCTACGTATCTTTATTTGAAAGCCGTTTATCTCCTTTGCCAAATCTATACCCTTTATTTCCTCAAAATCCACAATCAGTTTTTTTTCATTTAACCTTTTTATATTCTTTATAGTAAGAAGCTTTTTATTTTCCCCCTTTTCAAGAAGTACCTTTTCTCCTATTATTATAGCAGTATCAACAAAAATGGAGCTTACCTTTACACTTCCCAGCAAATGATGAGTTCCCACCACTGTCCCTATATTGACTAAATTTTCCATTTCTTCCTCTTTTCATTTCTTCTAATAATTTTAAAATTAATTTTTTATCTTTTTAAATTCCCTACTTTCCTCAGCTATTACCTTCAGCTCCTCCAATGTCATTTCATCAAAATTTGCAGCTACAGCAGATATTACTCCCTCCACCAAAGGAGCATCTACTATCTCCACCTTTATTTTCTCACGTAAATTCTCTATAGCCTTCATTCCATTAAAGACTGAACTTCCCATATCCACAAATACAAGAACTCCCTTTCCTTCATCTGCTCTTTCTATGGCATTCATAACAGACTCCACAGTAGTTCCATAAACTTCATTCTGGGGATTTCCTCCATTTTCTATATTAAAATCCTCCTGCTGTAAAATTCTCGCAAAATTTATAATTTCTTCCGCAAGCCTGTTACTATGACTCACTACAACTATTCCTACCGATTTATTTTTCATATTTTTCATACTTTGGATAAAAATAGATATACTTTCTTAAATATACCTCCAAAGTAATTTCAACCGCCTTTCCTTTAATTTTCCCCCAATAACCTGTCCAATATTATTGAAACAGCACTTCTTACAGATAAATGATTGTATTTTGTATTCCCCCTTACTGGTTCCAAAATTTTATAGGACATCTTCATCATCTCATCTGTAAGTCCCCAACCTGTACCAAAAAGTATAAGATAAGGACTATCATCTGATATTATTTCCTTTCCCATTTCAGTATAGGACACTGTATTAGGAAATCTCTTAGCCGATGTTGTTACAATTTTAGGAGTCTTACCTTCCATTTCTCTTATCTTATCAGCAGCTCTTTTGACAGAATCTGATAAAACTGTGTTTTCAAAGGCTTCCTTCCTGTTCTTATTAAACTCTATCCCATCTCCTTCCTGCCAATATCCTATTATCCTATTTGTGAGTTCCTGCTGGGCATCCACAGGGGTTATTATGAAATATTTCTTAACATCATAAGTCCTACATGTTCTGGAAATATCATGTATATCAAAGTTTGTAACTGAAGTTGCAATTATTTCCTTATTTTTATTATATACGGGATAATGTACTAATCCCACATAAATACCTTTTCTCATTATATTTTCCCTTTCTGTTTTTATCCTTTTTATTTATTGGCTAATATATATTTCTTCCTTTGATTTTATTTCCATACAAGCAATTATTTTATTTCTATAAGATCCTGTGTCTATACAGTGGACATCATTTTCTAAATGACGTATTTTCCCATCCTTTGAAGGAGTATGCCCAAAATAAATGGCTTTTCCTGTATTATTACCTGTCCAGAAGTCCTCTCTGCCCCATAGTACAAAATGTTCTTCCTGCTCCTCGAAATTTTTATCTGTATCATAAGCAGCATGTACAAATATATTTTCTTTTCCCTGTATTATGTGAGGGCATTTTTCTAACCACTCTATAAACCATTTTTCATTGGCGATTTCCATATTCCTTTCCCATTTAGCATAGGAATAAAATAGCTTTTTCCAACCTAAATTCTTATAAAAGGATCTCTGAGTCTTATCCCCACCATTCATATACCAGAGATTATAATCTCCTGTCATTATGGCATTATACATCATATCTTCATGATTTCCTATAAGGTGTCTTATGTTATAGCCTTCCTTCTCCAGTTCTGTATATCTCCTGTATAGCTCGTAGGACTCTCCCCCTCTGTCACAGGAATCCCCCAGTATTATAAGCATATCCCTTTTTGACATTTTAATTTTATCCCACATTCTCTGGAACATCTTAAAGTATCCATGAATATCTGACATCACGAATATTCTTTCATAATCTTTTTCATTTATTGTTTCTACTCTCATTTTATTTCCTTGTTTTTTGATTAAATTTTACCTTATTTTATATATTAATGTCAATCTTTTTAACTTCTTTTCATTTATGTGTAGTATCTTCCTTCAAAAATCTCTTTACTAACTTATAAAATTTATATATAATATTAACGAAGAGGTGATCATATTGAAACTAACAATAAAAGAGTATATGAAAAAAAAGAATATTTCTAGACAGACTATTTACAACCGTATAGAAAGGGGAACCCTCGAAACTGTAAAGGAAGGGAATAAAATCTATATTGTAAAGGAATTTAAGTCCTCTACAAAGTCATTTAATAAAAATTCAGATAAATTCGATTTTAACCATTTAGAAAATTTTTTAAAAAAAATTCTTGAACCTTATGAAATTTTAAAGGAATTTGACTACAGTTTTCTAAAAAGTAGGCTTTCCTCCATAGAAAAGGCACTTATTGATTTTAAAATAGATGGAAGCAAGGGAAATGAGCTTTTAAATCAGAAAATTCAGTTGTTTATGCAAGAAATTACTGAAAAAATTGATAATATGGAAAAAAAAATATCTCAGTTACCTGATCAGATAGAAAAACTGTTTTCTGGATACGAAATGAGCTTTTCAGAAAAACTTTCCTTGATAAATGAAAAAAATATAGAAATTACCGAAAATATAGAGAACTTATCAAATAAAATAGATGAAATTACAAAAAAAATGGAAAATAGCAAAAAATCTTTAAATCCTTTCAAGAAGTGAAATAAGGATATTTTAAACTGCCTTATGGGGATATTTTTAAAGATTAACTCTTTGTTTATTAGAAAAACTATATTTTGAAAATTTATTATACCTTTTATATATAAAACTATAAATAATATCCCCAAATTATCCCCACAAAAAAAGAGACCTTAATTTTTAGGTCTCTTCTGTTTTTTATAAGATTCTCTCAATCACCTATATTTCCAGCTTTACTCTTTCTATCTTAGCACCGACAGCATTAAGTTTCTGCTCCAGCTTATCATATCCACGATCTATATGATATACCCTGTTCAAGGTAGTTTCTCCGTCTGCAGCCAAAGCCGCTAGCACAAGGGCAGCTCCTGCCCTAAGATCTGAAGACATCACTTCAGCACCTGTTAGAGGAAGTCCGCCATTTATTATTGCTACACCATGTCTAATTGTAATATCTGCTCCCATTCTATTAAATTCAGGTACATGCATAAATCTGTTTTCAAAGACTGTTTCCTCCATAGAACTTCCTCCCTGTATAAGAGTCTGAAGCAGCATCATTTGTGGCTGCATATCTGTAGGAAAGCCTGGATGAGGCATTGTCCTGATTTTAGCAGGTTTTAAATTTTTCAATTCTCCTTCTACAGACAATAGATTCCCCTCTTGATGAAACTTTACCCCCATAGATTCCAATTCTGACTTAAACACTCCGAGATCTTCGAGATTTGCATTTTCTATCTTTAAATCTCCTTCAGTTATCAGGGAAGCTATAACATATGTACCTGCCTCTATCCTATCAGGCATTATGGAGTATTCCACCGAATGAAGCTCTTCCACTCCTTCTATTTCAATATTTGGAGTTCCCAATCCTGTTATCTTTGCTCCCATTTTTATAAGGAAATTACCCAAATCAACAATTTCAGGTTCCCTTGCCGCATTTGATATTACTGTTTTTCCCTTTATCTTTACTGCTGCCATCATAAGATTCTGGGTTGCCCCTACACTTGGAAATCCTAATGCAATATCTGCCCCTTGCAATTTATCTGACTTGGCATGAATATAACCATGTACACGTGTAATTTCTGCCCCAAGTGCTTCAAATCCTTTCAAATGAAGATCTACAGGTCTTGATCCTATCGCACATCCACCAGGAAGAGATACTACAGATTCCTCAAGATTTGCAATCATTGGACCCATAACTAGAAAAGATGCTCTCATTTGTTTAACTATTTCATAACTGGCTTCATTCCTTTTAAATCCATTATTTATTATTTTATACGTTGTATCGTCAATTCTTTCGGTCTTCATTCCCAAATCTTCTAGTAGTTTCATTAAGACCCTTATATCCTTTAAGTTTGGTACATTCTTTAAGATATACTCCCCCTTCGCCACAAGTGTCGCTATTATTATAGGCAATGCGGCATTTTTAGCACCACTTACCCTTATAACTCCGTTTAATGGAGTTTTCCCCTTAATTTTAAATCCATCAACCACGTTTTTTTCCTCCTAGTTTTTTACAAATTGGACATGTTGTGCCAAAGAAACTGTCCATAAATTTTATTTCAGTATAGTATTGTTTGTATTCAGGTATTTCTATCTGAATTATTTCCATATGAAATTTACATATTTTATTCCCTAATGCCTCATAATATGCTAATGGCAAATGTTTTCCCTCAATTTTTTCCCTCTTTGATTCCACCACCGGATTTTCCGGCGGAAATCGGAGGGCATCATCAGACACCACAACGAGTCCTATATTTCCTGTATTCAATAAATTATCTATCATTTTATATGGTATATGTCTATTTTTAGCTATGTTTATGTATTTTTTTATACTATCAAAGGCAACTTCCCTTGAAATTATCATTTTTTTAGCCTCTCCCTTTTCAAGAGCTTGAGAAATTTCATTGTATATCCCCTTTTCCTCAACTTCATCAAAGGTCAAGGCTACCATTACTCTCTCCTTATACTCCCCTAAAAAATAATTTTTCTCAAGTTTTGAAGCCAGTGTCTTATCCTTAATTTTCTCAATATTCTTTATTATATCGACATTTATTTTATGATCATCTTCCATTTTATCTCCATTCACAAAAGAGATTTTATCATATATACCGTCCATTTGTAAATAGAAAATTTAAAAACGTAATCTCCCGCTAAAAGACTATCCATGTCAAGACAAAAATTATTTTTATAATAGTGTATATCCCTAGGAAACGATAAATTTTTAAAGCTTCACTTTTCCCTTCATCCTGTATTATCAAATAGGAAAGAATTCCTATTCCAATAAAGTAAATAACTATATTCCTCAATGTAAAAGCTGTCATAAAAAAATACATTATTTCTAAAATCATAAATATATACACCTTAAAAGTAGTCCTTTTACTTACAAAAAATATATTTGTTAAGTTAAAATTCAGATACATGTATAAAAATATAAGGACGATTGCTCCTAGATAAGGATTTAAAACACCTGTCTTTGTTGCTATGAATACAGCAACATACCCTACAATAGTACTTATAAGTAGTACTATCCTGTCAACTTTGTTACTTTCATTTTCATTTTTCTGAGTAAACATTATTCCTCCCAATTATTAACTTTTATGAGATTAGTCATCTCCAAGCCTCACAGTATTGTATATATTTTTTAATTTTGACTTCTCAACATGTGTATACATCTCTGTAGTGCTTATATTTGCATGTCCAAGTATTTCTTGAACAATCCGTATATCAGCCCCATTCCCTAGGAGTACTGTCGCAACAGAATGTCTGAATATATGGGGATATATATTCTTTTCTATACCTGCATTCTTGGCAATTACCTTCAGTCTTTTCCAGAAATTTTCTCTTCTAGTATCTGGAAATAGAAAAAAACTCTCCTCTGCCTTTTTTAACTGAGGTCTGTATACATCAATAAACTCCTTTATTTCCCGTTCCAAACTGTCGTAAATGGGAACTATCCTGTATTTTGAGCCTTTTCCCAATACCTTTATAAATTCATATTCCTGATTTTCTACATCACTTATTTTAAGATTCAATATTTCCGATATTCTTGCTCCTGTAGCCACAAGAAGCTTTATAATAAGCCTGTCTCTCATACCTCCGGGAGTATGTCTGCAGTTATTGGTTATTCTTTTCACTTCTTCAAGGGAAAGTATTTCAGGAAGCCTTTTTTCCCGCTTTATGGATTTTACCATTCCAGCAGGATCTTCCCCTATTATTTTATTTAAATAACAGAATTTATAAAATGTCCTTATCGAGGCAATTTTCCTAAGTACGGAATTTTTCCTAAGTTTTTTGCTTATATCTTCGATATAAGCATATATATCCTCTTCCACCACAAAAGTGAGACTTTTATTAACAAAACTGGAAAACATTTTCAGATCCCTCTCATAAGAAGATATGGTATTTAAAGAATTTCCCTTCTCAAAGGCGAGATACGAGAGAAATTCCTTAATATATGAACTATTCTCCCTATATATTTCTTCTTCTGTTTTTTTCTTTTTTCTACCGGTTTCTAAGTCTGTTTGCTTTTCTTTTCCTTCGTTTCGAATATTTTTTTTATTTTCAACATCCGTTTCATTTTTCCCATTATTTATAGCCATTACAACTCCATAATTTCCTTTGCATGATTAATTGATGCTTCTGTGATACTATCCCCTGATATTATTCTTGCAATTTCCCTTATTCTTTCCTCCAGAGTGAGTTCCCTTACCTTTGTTTCAGTCACTCCTTCCTCATTCTCCTTTTTTATGAAGAATTGCTGTCTTGATTTTCCTGCAATTTGAGGAGAATGGGTAACACATATTACCTGTACATTTTGGGAAAGCTCCTTTAACTTTTCCGCAACCTTTCGTACAGTTTCCCCTGAAATTCCTGTATCTATCTCATCAAATATAAGTACTGAAATATTATCTGCTGAGGAAAAGAATAAGGGAAATTGCAAGAATAATATCAGGGGATAGTATCACAGAAGCATCAATTAATCATGCAAAGGAAATTATGGAGTTGTAATGGCTATAAATAATGGGAAAAATGAAACGGA
>JBGXYD010000114.1:0-19828 GCA_041815005.1 Leptotrichia sp.
ATATTTCCAGCAATGTAATTTGGATAATATGTAACCGGATAACATATAATTGGAAAATATAGAATAGGAAAAATAAATATGAAAATATATCTTGATTTTGTAAAATATGTTCTTGAAAATGGTATAAAGAAGGAGAATAGGACAGGAGTTGATACGATTTCCACCTTTGCATATTCTTATAAGGTTGATCTAAGCGAGGGATTTCCTCTGCTTACAACAAAGAAAATGTATTTTAACTCGATGCTCCATGAACTCTTCTGGTATCTCAAGGGGGAGGAGCATATAAGGGAGTTAAGGGAAAAGACAAAAATATGGGATGCATGGGCGGATGAAGAGGGAAGGCTTGAGACTGCCTATGGAAGATATTGGAGAAGGTATCCTGTGCCTGAAATTGCTCTTGATGGGGAAGTTTTTGTGGATGAGGATAATAAATGGACTAAAAGGGAGGAAAATGGACAGCTTGTATTTGATCAGATACAGTATATTATAGATACTTTAAAGGAGCTGAAGGCAAATCCTAATCATAAGAACGGAAGAAGAATGATAGTGCTGGCGTGGAACCCTGGGAATGCTTCCATAAGCAAGTTACCACCTTGCCATTATACTTTTGCCTTTAATGTGTTAGGGAACAGGCTGAACTGCCATTTGACCCAGAGAAGCGGAGATATAGCCTTAGGGATACCTTTTAACTTGGCTTGTTATTCCCTGCTGACAATAATGCTGGCAAAGGAATGTGGCTATGAAGCCGGAGAATTTGCCCATACCATAATAGATGCACATATTTATGAAAATCATATTGAAGGACTGAAGGAACAGATTATGAGGGAGCCTATGAAGTTATGCAAAGTAAAGATAGCCGATAAGCCCTTTAATGAACTTTCCTTTGATGACATAGAATTTTTGGATTATGAAAGTCATCCGTTAATAAAATTTGAAGTTGCCGTCTAAGATAGTTTATAGTCGGTTATTTCAATAATATATTTTTTATAAGGATAGGTGTAAGATGTTCAGTATAATAGTGGCAATGGGGGAAAATAGAGAAATCGGTAAGGATAATGGACTTCTGTGGCATATACCTGAAGATTTGCAGAACTTTAAGAAAATTACAACAGGAAAGACGGTAATAATGGGAAGGAGGACATTTGAAAGTATAGGAAAACCACTACCTCGACGGGAAAATGTTGTCATTTCAAGAACTCTTTCAAAATTAAAGGAGAGGGAGCTGGGAATCAAGATTTTCAATAGTCTTGAGGAAGTCATAAAAAAATATGGCAAGAAAAAAAATGATGGAGAGGAAGTCTTTGTAATAGGAGGAGAGCAAATATACAGGGAAATACTGGAAAAAGATCTGGCAGACAGGCTATATATAAGTCATATAAAATATTCAGATTCTACTGCTGATGCATATTTCCCAGATGTGAATCTTGAAAACTGGGAGTTAATAGAAAAAAGGGAATACGAAGGATGGAAGTTCAGCTTATATGAAAAAAAAGAATTAAAAATAGGAGAAGAATATGCCAAGAATTAAATTTACAAAAAAGGACATAATAAGGGCTACATATGAAATCATGAAAAATGAAGGAATACAAAGTATAAGTGCAAGAAAGATAGCAAATAAGCTTAAAGGGTCTACAGCCCCCATATATGCAAATTTTTCTACAATAGAGGAATTGAAGGATGAAATAATAAGAATGGCAGAAGATAAACTGAAAGAATATCTTAATAGAGAATATACTGAAAGAAAGCTTCTAAATGGAGCAATAGGTTTTATAGTATTTTCCAGGGAGGAAAAAGAGCTTTTTAGGGCGATATTTCTTGATGGAGCTAAAGGATTCCAGGAGATTTTTCATGAAACTATGGAAACTCTACTGAAAAAGGAAGTTCTTATGGTAAGTTTTCCTAAGTTAAGTTATGAAGAAGCTAAAATGTCAGTTAGACGGTTATGGTACTGGGCATTTGGATATGCCACATTGATTTGTATAGGTTCCTTAGAAAATGAAACAGATGAAAAAATAACAAAGAAAATTGTGGAAGTGGGGAATCATTTTAAACAGCTTCATGGATTTGAGGATTATCCCTACTAGGAGAAAAAATCCGAGATGATATAATTACGAGTTATTGAAGGTCTTAATGGCAAAATTGGAGAAAATATGAATAAATATAAATTTATGGGAATACTTTTTCATATGGTCTATAGGTTTTTAAGTATACTTACAAAGAGGGAATACTACTATGGACAGAAAAATTTTAATATAAATAGTCAGAATATTATAGTATTTTGGCATAGGAAGATTTTCACAGTATGTAACGCCACCAGGATAATAAAAAAGAAGGCATCTATGGTGAGTGCATCAAAGGATGGAGAAATTCTTTCTGAACTGCTAAGAAGGGAAGGAAATGCCCTTATACGTGGTTCTTCCAATAGAGATAACATAAAAAGCCTGAAAGAGGCATTAAGATATGCAAAAGATGGCTATACTCTAGGAATAGCCATAGATGGTCCGAAGGGTCCGATATTTGAGCCAAAGGCAGGGGCGATATATATGGCTCAAAAAACAGGACTTCCGATAGTTCCGATAGGTTCTTATTCTAATAGTAAATGGATATTCAGGAAAATATGGGACAGGCTTGAAATTCCAAAGCCCTTTTCTAGAAATATACATTTTGTGGGAGTTCCCTTTTACATAGGAAAGGAGATTTCCATTGAAGAGGCGGTGGAAACAGTGAAGGAAAAAATACACGAAGCTGGAAGAGAAGCTTATAGGATATATGTGCAGAAATACTTGAAATGATAAAATACTGAAAGGAGAGACAAATGTCTAAATCATTTTATATAACAACACCGATATACTATCCAAATGCAGCTCCCCACGTAGGAACTGCCTATACAACTATAATTTGTGATGTTGTTGCAAGATATAAGAGGTTGACAGGTTATGATGTAAAATTTTTGACAGGAGTTGATGAACACGGTCAGAAGATACAGGAAGCTGCTGAAAAAAATGGATTTACCCCACAGGAATGGGTAGATAAGATGGCATTGAACTTTACTAGCCTATGGGAAAAATTAGATATAACCAATACTGATTTTATGAGGACGACACAGGAAAGGCATAAAAACAGTGTAAAGGAAATAATAAAAAAGACAAATGAAAACGGAGATATATATAGAGGTGAATATGTAGGGAAGTATTCTGTGTCAGAAGAGACCTTTGTCCCTGAAAATCAGCTTGTTGACGGTAAATATATGGGAAAAGAGGTTATTGACGTCAAGGAGATTTCATACTTTTTTAAGTTATCTAAATATGGAGATGCCCTTTTAAGGCATATAGAGGAAAATCCTGGATTTATAAAACCTGAAGGAAAGAAAAATGAAGTTGTGGCATTTATAAAGCAAGGACTTCAGGATCTTTCCATATCGAGGACTACCTTTGATTGGGGAATACCTCTGGAGCTGGAGGAGGGACATGTCATATATGTATGGTTTGATGCTCTTACAAACTATTTGACAGCTGCAGGTTTTGCCCAAAATGAAAAGAAATTTGAAGATGTATGGATAAATGGTGAAGTAAATCATGTTGTAGGAAAGGATATATTAAGGTTTCATGCGATCATATGGCCTGCAATGCTTATGTCTGCAGGGATAAAGCTTCCTGAAACAGTAGCCGCCCATGGATGGTGGACTGTTGAAGGGGAAAAAATGTCAAAATCACTTGGAAATGTTGTGGATCCTCTAGAAGAAGTATCTAAATACGGACTTGATCCCTTCAGATATTATTTGATGAGGGAGGCTACCTTTGGACAAGATGCAGATTATTCAAAAAAAGCTATGATTCAGAGGATAAATTCGGATTTAGCAAATGATTTGGGAAATCTACTGAACAGGACAATCGGAATGCAGAAAAAATATTTTGATTCTATAGTTGTCCTAAATATTAAGGAAGAGCAGATAGACAAAGAAATTCAGTCATTGTGGTATGAAGTTGTGGAAAATGTAGAAAAAAGAATAAATGATTATCAATTTTCTGAAGCACTGAAGGAAATATGGAGATTCATATCCAGGATGAATAAATACATTGATGAGTGTGAACCTTGGAATCTTTCTAAAGATGAAAACAAAAGAGATCGTCTTTCCACAGTGATGTACAACCTTGTAGACGGGTTACATAAAATAATGGTAATAGTTTCTCCTTTTTTACCTGAAACATCTATGAAAATGGCAAAGCAGCTTGGAATTAATATAAATTTTGCTCAACTAAGATTGGAAGATGTAAAAAAATGGGGAACGTATCCTGTAGGTACTGTATTGAATGAAGCGGAACCTATATTCCCAAGACTGGAAACAGAAAAAAAAGAGAAAGAGGAATATAAAGAGGACTTAAGGATAGAAAATCCAATAAACATAGAAGATTTTTCTAAAATAGAAATAAAGGTTGTGGAAATTGAAAAAGTCTCAAAAATAGAAGGGGCAGACAGGTTGCTTAAATTTATAGTAAATACCGGGAAGGAAAAGAGGCAGATAGTTTCTGGAGTGGCTAAATGGTACAAGGAGGAAACGGATCTAATAGGGAAAAAGGTAATGGCAGTCTTAAATTTAGAGCCAGTAACACTACAGGGGGAAGTGTCTCAGGGAATGCTTTTAACTACAGTAATGAAGAAAAAGACAGAGCTGGTAATAATTAACGATGGGGTAAAGATAGGTACGACAATAAAATGATACACTATAAGGGATGCATCAAAATAGTAATTTAGATGGGATGATATGACACATGATTAAAAAATGGATATTTTATTTGTTTTTAACTTTATTAATAATAGTTTCATGCTCCAAAGAGGAAAAGGGATATGAAGCACTGGAAAATAGCCTTATAGGAATACTAGAAAAAAAGGACGAAGTATATATTCTGAAACAACTGGAACAGGCTGCGGAATTAGGGAATGAAGATGTTTTTGCACTAGCCTATGTATATCTGGGAGCTCAAGGGGAAGAGTTTTATGATAAGTTTCTCGAAAAGAGTAAAGGGCATGCAGAATATTATAAGGCACTTTTTCTACAGGAGATGAGAGTATCCGAAGATGAAATCATAGAACTTCTTGAAAGTTCTGCAAAGCAGGGGAACAGCAAGGCGTATTTTATGCTGGGAAATATATTTGAAAATAGGCTTGATTTTACAAAGGCACAGGAATATTTAAAAAAGGGGAAGGAAGCAGGGGAAATATATTCCCTCTATTCCTATGACTATAATAAGAACTTATCAAATGTCCATAAGAGGATAGAAGAGCTAAACAAGAAACTCCAGGAGGGGAGTATAAATCCAGAGGAAAAGAAGGAAATGGGGACTTTAATTGTAGAAAGAATTTCCAATTATGAAAAAGGATATGATCTATTAAAGGAATTTATTGATGAAGAGTATCCACCGGCACTTTATTCAAAGGCAAAACTTCTAGAAATGGAAGATAAGGAAGAGGAAGCAATAGAAATATACAACAGCGTATTTATGAAGACAAAATATTATTTAGCAGCCTTTGAGCTGGCTTCAAAACTGGTAACTACCAGCAAGAATTATGAACTTGCCTTACAAGTTATAGAAGATACAGATTCAGATGAAGTAGTTATAAATGGATATAAGGGTTTTATATACGAAAGTCTGGAAGATTATAAAAAAGCTGAAGAATATTATTTAAAAGCTGTTCAGAAAAAGGATGTAGATATTATGAACTATCTGGGACGTGTATATGAGACAACAGGTGAGGAGAAAAAGGCAAAGGATGTGTATACGAAGGCATATAATCTAGGTTCTGTTTCAGCCGGGTATAGATTAGCCTATCTTCTTGAAACTCTTGAAGCTACAAAGGGGGAAAACAAGGAGAAACCCAAAGACTCAAAAAAAGAAAGTGTAAAAATAAACAAGGATGCAAAGAAAATACTGGAAAATCTTGTGAAAAATGGAGATGATTTCTCTATGGTAGATTTGAGCCTTTATTATCCTGAAGGTGATAAGAACGTAAGGCTGCTTAATTTAAAGGCTGCAGCAAAGTTGAATAAAACCGCCTTCTACAATCTTGGAGTATACTACTATAACAAAAAAAAGAAGGATAAGGCACAACTTTATTTAAGGGTTGCAAAGGAAAATGGATACGAGATAGGTCCAGTATTTGAAAGGTACATAAATAACTAGTTTACTATAAGGTGGATATTACCTAAAATGTAAGCAATTGCTAATAAGTAATTGAAAATATAATTCAAAAAAGATATTAAGGAAATAGGTGTATAATACTAAAATTAATACTAACTAAAAATGAATTAACCTTGATAAATATACTTTATTAAAAGGTTAAAAAGTACAAAAAATACTAAAAAATCTTATTACAATTAAAATTTTCCCTAACGAAAAAAATTTAATTTATTAAAGAAAAATGCAAAAAAAGTATTTTTCCTAGGCTCGTAGTAATTTTTTTCTTGGAAAATCTTAATGTTGTTAGCCAAAAATAAAAGTAAAGTCACAAGTAAATATAGAGAAAAATCAAAAATATTAATGAAAAAAGACTTTATTTATTAGGGTATAGATTTTTACAAATAATAAAATAATAAAGGAGACTATAAAATGAAAAAATTACTTTTAATGATTGTACTTGGACTGGTATTTGTCATTGGTTGCAACAAATCTTCTAAATTTAATGTAAATATAGAACAGGGAGGGGAAGTGCCAACTTTTACTTTAGTGGATTTAAAGGGGAATAAATACTCCAGTAAAGACCTAATGGGAAATGGAAAAAAGACGCTTTTTACTGTAGTTGCAGAATGGTGTCCACATTGTAAGGAGGAGATGCCTCATATACAGGAATTTTATGAAAAAAACAAGGATAAGGTAAATGTTGTTGTTGTATTCAGCAACGTCCAGTCAAGTGGTGATGCAGTGGAAAAATACATAAAGGAAAATGGATATGACTTGCCTATGTATTATGATGAAGATGGAAGCATAACACAAGGATTTAATGTGGAAGGATTTCCGTTTAACCTCAAAATAGATGGGAATAAAGTGGAAAAACAAATAACAGACTTACCTGTTACTTATCAAAAACTGGAAAGAGAATTTTCACAATAATATATTTTTCTTTACAATATTGGATAAATATGTTATTATAATAAAGAATTTTTTCTATGAATATAGGTTGCCTCTATATTCTTGGATAAGATAATAAATTTTAGGAGGAAAATTAAAATGGCAATGAAACCAAAACAGGAAATAATCGAAACATATGGAAAAAGTCCACAAGACACGGGTTCGGCAGAAGTCCAGGTAGCTTTACTTACAGAAAGAATAAATCATTTGACAGATCATCTTAAGGTGCATTCTAAAGATGTCCACTCAAGGGTAGGATTGTTAAAAATGGTAGGTAAAAGAAGAAGGCTGTTAAACTACATAAAAAATAAAAATGTGGATAACTATAGAGAACTAATCGGAAAATTAGGAATCAGAAAATAAAAGATATATCAATATTGAAAGCTGTTTCAAAATTAAAAATACAATTTTAAGTTTAGGAGGAAATTATTTTTTCCACACTGGTAAAACGTTTTTAATTTTGGGGCGGCTTTTTTCAATAAAATATAAAATTTCGTAAGAGGCGGATATATGAAATATAAATTAAGTGAAAAGATTACAGGAGTTGCTGTTATTGTCATAAGAAAGTTACTTTTTCCCCTTTCCCTAAAAATGAGATATAGAATATTTGAAGGATTAGGAATATTAGGATATCATCTAATAAAGAAAAGAAGGGAACTTACGATAGACAATATACGGAATGCTTTTCCTGAAAAAAGTATGGAAGAGATCATAGAAATAGCTAAAGAGTCCTATAGGACAATGGGAAAGATGATAATGACTTCGATATATCTAGGGGAAATAACATCCAATGGAAATACAGTTGTGGAAAATGAGGAACTGGTAAGAAATTTATGCGAAAACAATGAAAAGGCTGTAATTATAGTATCCCTTCATTTGGGAGGGTTTGAGGCTGGAAGCATAATGAAGAGCATAAGAAAATTTTATGCTGTGTTTAGAAAGCAGAAAAATAGGAAACTGAATGATTTGATGACCCTCTGGAGAAAAGAAGGGGGGCTTAACTCTATCCCTTTGAGGAACAGTGATGCATTAAACAGTGCCTTAAATAACAGGACACTTATAGCCCTTGCATCAGACCACTATGCTTTCGATGTGGAAATAGAGTATTTCGGGAGAAAGACAAAAGGAGTTTCAGGACCGGTATTGCTGGGATTGAAACATAAGGTACCGCTTATTCTCAGTTATGCAGTTTTTGAGGGCGATAAAATAAGGATAGTAAATAAGAAGGAAATTAAAATAGAAAAAAAGGAAAACTTAAAGTCGACAATTAGACATAATATGCAAAATATATTTCATGAATTTGAGGAAATTATAAGGGAGTATCCAGGTCAATATATGTGGCAGCATAAAAGATGGAGGGAAGAGTAAATAAAATTAAAAAATTTTTATTTTTCTTCTATACTTGAATATGAAAAAAAAGTATGGTAAAATTGTAATAGCGAAATTTTTGGAGGGAATATGAAAAAATATTTGTTTCTACCAATTTTGTTGATTTTTGTCAATTGCACTACTCTTAATGCATCAAAATTGGTATCTCAGACTGAAATAAATAAAATAAGTTATGAAGTTACAGGTACAATTGAAGAATTAAAGGAAGCTGCAAAAATTAATAAATATGAAGAATTAAGAGAATTTTTCTTACCTACATTTAAGAATAATTATATTGTGAAAAGTATGCAGCAATATGATCTTTCAGAATTGACGTTTTTATTTTCTGATGTGAAAGTAATTTCAAGTGAAAAAGCAGTAAATACTATGATAATAAATTATGGAAATATGAGCAGTTATTATAATATAACCTGGAAAAAGGTAAATAAAAGCGGAGAATGGAAGATTTCAAATGTAGCAGAAAAAAAATAGGAGAGGAGAAATATGCCGTTACAGATAGCAATTTTACTGATTATTATTTTTTCTTTTTTGGCTTTTTTTGTTGCCTATTTTTATGGAAGTTCTGTATTTAAGAAAAAATACGGTGAATTCAGCGAACTTGAACTAAGAATAGTTGATGCCAAAAGGAGACTGGAATCATCTAAAAAAGAAGTTGAAAGAGAAATAGAATCATTTAGAAAAGAAGAAACATTAAAGGTTAAGGAAGAACTGCTGAACGAAAAGAAGATAGCAGATGAAGAAATAAAGCAAATGAAGTCTGAAATAGCTTTGAAGGAAGACAGAATAGCAAAAAAAGAAGAGGTTCTTGAAACGAAGACTGAAAGAATCGAAGAAAAGGAATCAAGAATCGAGCGACAGCGTGAAAAACTTATACGTAAGGAAAATGAACTGAATGAGCTTATTCATAAAGAAGAAAAGGAATTGGAGAGGATTTCTGAACTTACAAAGGAAGATGCTTCAAAAATAATACTGACAAGGCTTGAAAATCAGCTTGACTATGACAAGGCTATCCTCATAAGGGATTTTGAACATAACCTTGAAAGGGAGAAGGATAGAATTTCCAAAAGGATAATATCTACAGCTATAGGAAAAGCTGCTGCTGATTATGTGGTTGATTCCACAATTTCAGTTATCCAGCTCCCAAGTGAAGAAATGAAGGGAAGGATAATAGGAAGGGAAGGTAGGAACATAAGAGCAATAGAAGCTGCCACGGGTGTGGATCTTATAATAGATGATACTCCTGAAGCAGTTGTTCTTTCCTCCTTTGACGGAGTAAGAAGGGAAGTAGCAAGAATTGCACTTGAAAAGCTGATTTCAGATGGTAGGATACACCCTACAAAGATAGAGGAAGTTGTGGCAAAAGCACAGGAGGAAGTTGAAGAAAGTGTTTTAGATGCTGCAGAACATGCTATTCTTGAAGTGGGAATACCTACATTGCCAAGGGAAGTTCTTAAGGTCTTTGGAAGATTGAAGTTTAGAACTTCATTTGGTCAGAACATATTGCAACATTCCATTGAAGTTGCACATATTGCTGCTGCACTGGCTGCAGAAATTGGAGTTAATGTGGACGTAGCTAAAAGGGCAGGATTACTTCATGATATAGGAAAGGCCTTTTCCCATGAACAGGAAGGTTCGCATGCCATAAATGGTGGAGAATTTTTAAGAAAGTTTTCTAAGGAGAACGAAACAGTTATAAATGCTGTAGAATCTCACCATAACGAAGTGGAACAGTTAAGTATAGAAGCAGTACTTGTACAGGCTGCAGATTCCATGTCAGCATCCAGGCCAGGAGCTAGAAGGGAAACTCTTTCAAACTACTTAAAGAGGCTGGAGCAGCTGGAAGAGATAGCCAACAGTCATGAAGGAATAGAAAGCTCTTATGCTATTCAGGCAGGAAGGGAACTGAGACTTATTGTACATCCTGAAAAGATAGATGACGATAAGGCACTTGTCCTTTCTAGAGAAGTAGCTAAGGAAATTGAAGAAAAAATGCAATATCCTGGTCAGATTAAGGTAACTGTAATAAGAGAAACTAGAGCAGTGGAATTTGCAAAATAATTGTTATAATATATCAGTTATTAAAAATGAATAAAAAATGGGAAAAATCATATAACATGTTTAAAATACCATATTTAAAGAATTTTCATAGTTAATATTACAATTATCTAAAAAATTGTAAAATAAAAAACGCCGTAGACTAAAAGTTAAATACAAGGTCTTTCGGCGTTTTTCTATGAAAATCTGTCTGATTTGAATTTTTTGAGTACAGTGACTACTAATCCAATAGGATATAAATAACCTACTGACTATAAGTCTGTTGATACAAATCAAACAGCTGATAAACCTTATCTTTCAGTTCCGGAGTTGCTTCATCTCTCCAATAATGTAATATATGGGAATTAAAGTTACTTCTTATACTATCCTTTTTACTGCTTATTTCCTTCACAGTTTCTGTTATAAGGATGAGATTGTCTTCGATTAGATTGTTGCTTTTTTCCATAGGCTCTGAGGCTGTCCACCCTTTTACAAAGGCTTCGGAAAGGGTATCCTTAAGATGACTTGCTAAAGATTAATCAGACTGCCCTGAAGAAACAAAATCTTTTATGAGGAGCTTTTTCCATGGACGGATAATATTACGGTCCAGTAAGTCTTCTTCTTTAATCATTCCATTTTCATATCTTCTAAAACTGTTCATAATGATTCCTCCTATATATTATATAATATGATTATCAGAAATCCTTATTGTATATTCCATTAAAATTATGTATATAATTTATTCTATCATATTTATAATTATAATTTCAATCCTTAATTTCAGCTAAACAGAGTAATATATTTAAAAAAGTGACAGTAAAGGTTAAAAAACTTCTGATCTTTTAATTCCCTAAATATTTTATTCTATTTTTCAGGCGATATTTAAGTAATAATTCCATTAAGCTGTTTTTATAAGAAAAATACCTTTTAAAGAAAAAATTTTCAGTATAAATGGAAAATAAGGAAAATGTGGTATAATATAATAATAGAACTATCTGTCAGGCCTATGTAGGAAAAAAGAGTTCTTTCCAATAGGCGGCAGGATTAAAGATTTTAAACTTAAGATATAAATTTGGAGGGATTGAAAATGGAGACTTTGAGAAAGTTCTATAAGATAGGAAATGGACCATCCAGTAGCCATACTATGGGACCAGAGAAGGCAGCCGTTAAATTTAGGAGAATTGTTGAAGATAAATATAAGGGAAAGATAAAATATAGGGTGGAACTCTACGGAACCCTTGCAGCCACAGGAAAAGGACACTTGACTGACTATATAATAAAGGAACGGCTACAAAATGAAGATAAGGATAATGTGGAAATAATATTTATGCCTGAAAAGGTGTATGACTTCCATACAAACGGATTAAAAATGATTGCCTATAAGGGAGAATCGGGGGAAGTATTGGCGGAAAGGTTATATTTTTCAATAGGCGGGGGAAGTATAGTAGATGGAAGTGAAATTGAAAAAACGGGAAAAGAAATAAAAAGACAGGAAACAGGGGAAGAAATATATCCTCAAAAGAATTTTGCTGAAATACAGGAGTACTGCATAAGGGAAAATATAACTCTTCCAGAGTATGTGGAAAGATATGAAGGGAAGGAAATATGGGATTATTTTAGGGAAATATGGAATGCAATGGAAGAGGCTATAAAAAGGGGTCTTCATACGGAAGGATATCTTCCAGGAAAGTTGAAAATGGAAAGAAAAGCAGCCTCCTTTTATAAAAAGTTTAAAAAGTCTCCAATAAAAGATACGAAAGGCAGGATTTATTCCTATGCACTGGCAGTATCGGAGGAAAATGCTTCAGCGGGAAGGGTGGTTACTGCCCCTACATGTGGTGCCAGTGGGCTAATTCCGGCAATATTGAAAACCTACCAGAGGGAAAATGACTTGTCAGATGAGGAGATACTAAACGGTCTTGCTGTGGCAGGAGTGATAGGAAATGTATACAAGAAAAATGCTTCCATATCAGGAGCAGAAGTAGGATGCCAGGGGGAAGTTGGAGTGGCGTGTTCCATGGGGGCAGGAATGGCTGCCTATATACTTGGAGCAGATATAAAGGGAATAGAATATGCTGCTGAAATAGCTATGGAGCACTGTCTTGGAATGACGTGTGATCCGATGTTGGGCTATGTACAGATTCCGTGTATTGAAAGGAATGCAATTTATGCAGCAAAGGCGGTGGACTGTGCCTATTATAGTATAATGGCGGATGAAAATCATCTAATTTCATTGGATGAAGTTGTGGAGACAATGATGCAGACAGGGAAGGACTTACATAGTAACTACAAGGAGACCTCCCTTGCCGGGCTTGCAAATCTTAAAAAGGAAAAACTTGACTTGTAGTTAGAGGAGATCTATGAATTTTTTAGGACATTCGATGATTTCCCTTGCCATAGAAGGGAAATGTGTTATAGATAAAGATACTTTATATGGAAATTTTACAGGAGATTTTTATAAGGGCAGAATAGAAACTTTAAATCTACCGGAAGAAGTGAAGGAGGGGCTTTTCCTCCACAGAATTATCGACAGTATATCTGACAGGGAGGACAATTTTCTTTTTGATCTTCTCCATGACAAATTTGGACTTTTTAAGGGAATAGTTTCGGATATGTTTATTGATCATTTCCTATCAAAAAATTTTTATAGTATATTCAATGAAAATATTAATGATATTGAAAAAAAAATAATGTATAATATTAAGAAGAAGAAAAAACTCTTTACAAGGGAGTTTGAAGGTACTTTTAATTGGATTTTTTCAAACAGTGTACTGATAAGGTATGCTGACATTGATTTTCTGGAAAATTCCTTCAGGGGGATTTCCCGACGGGTAAGAAAAGGGGAAATATTAGAGAGGGTAGTTGAAGAATTGAAGGAAAATTATAAAAAATATGAAGAAAGAGCAGTTAAGGAGTTTAATTATACAAGAGATAGAAGTATCGAAAAATTTTTAAAAAACAGAAAATAGGAGGAATAATGAAAAAAATTTTAATGTCGCTGTTGATTTTGGGGCAGCTTACAATGGTAATTCAGACAAAGGGGGCACCTCTTGCTTCGACAATGTCTACTACATCACCTGATGGGGTGAAAAAATTTACAACATTAAAGGAGGCAGGGGAAGACTATGCTAAAGCACTACAGGAAATATCAAACTACGGTTCAAGAGAGATGCTAAAGACAATAAATCCCGCTGTTGATCAGTATGTAAGTGAGAAAAAGGATGAAAAACTTGCAAAAAAATGGGAAGAATCCAACACAATGCTTATAGAACAGTTTGAAGTTTCAGTATATAAAGTAAATGAAAACCAGAACAAGGGAGAGATAGTATTTCTTATAAAGGGATATGACGAAGAGGCGATGAATAAGTATCTTGATGATAACTCCAGTAAATATGCAAAAGTGAATAGATTAAAGGGGGAGGTATCGATAGATATAGAAAAATATATAGATATGCAGCATTCATATCTTTCAAAGACAAAAAAAATAAACTTGGCAACTTCCACAGTTAATTTTGTTAAGGAAAATGGAAGCTGGAAAGTATTAGAAAAATAAGAAAAGGATATATAGATATTTGTACATGGTAACTATTTGTCAGAAAAGGAAAGTTTTTAATGGACAAATATTGGAAGGGGAACCGGGAAAATGCTTATAGATTATCATATGCACTTTGAATATGGAGAGTACGATGAAAAGTGGGTGAGTCTTTTCTTTGAAGAAGCTAAAAAAAAGAAAATTCAGGAAATAGGAATAACAGAACATACCCATGGATTTAAGGAATTTGAGGATCTGTATTACGATGAGCTTATTCTAGATAATTCTGAAACAGGAGAATTTCAAAAAAAGTGGTTGGATAACCCGAAATCAAAGTTTGTCCATACCCTTGATGAATATAGGGACTTCATAGAATATTTAAAAGGGAGGGGCTATCCTGTAAAATTTGGGTTGGAGGTATGCAATTTCCGCAATCAGGAAAGGGTACAGGAAATTCTGTCTAAATATGAGTGGGATTACCTTATAGTCTCCATTCATTTCATAAAGGGGTGGGGATTTGACTTTGATGTGTTAAAGCATAAGTTTTTGGAAAGAGATTTAAAGGACATATGGAGAGACTATGCTGATGAAATTGAGACTGTGGTAAATACAGGATATTATGATATATTGGGACATCCCTTTAATTTAAGGCTCTTTAATAATATCCCTAACAAAAGGGATGTGGAAGAATTACTTGAAAAAACTGCATCGATATTAAGGGAAAATCATATGGCAGTAGATATTAATACAGGTACTTATTATAGATATCCCATAAGGGAGATAACTCCTTATGGTGATTTTATGAAATATGTAAAAAAATATGATCTTCCGGTTATACTTTCCAGTGATGCCCATCAGCCTGAACATGTGGGAATGAAAATAGCGGAAGCAGCAGAATATGCTAAAAAATATGGAATAAATGAAATTGTGACCTTTAATAAAAGAAAAAGAATTTTTGAAAAAATATAGTTCTAAAACCAATATAAAAATAAGTGAAAGAAATTGTGAGAAGAGGACGTTATCTTAAAATTATATTTATTTGGATAAATTATCCGATTATAAATATAAATTTTAATTATAATGTCCTTTTATATTGGGAAAATTTAAATTTTTGAAATTTTAAAAATGAATTGTATTTCCTTACGGATAAAAAAAGGACTTTCTCAAAAAAATTTTGAGAAAATCCTATTCCAAAGTTTTTTAATTTAATTATCTTTAAAAATTTATGCTACTAATAAAAATATTTGAACTAACTAAATGGGTTTATTGCCCATCTGAATGTTCTACTGTAATAATTACTGTCAAGGCTTGAAACAGTTACTCTCTTACTTCCTGAAGAAGCATGGATGAACTGTCTATTTCCCATATAGATACCTACATGTGAAATACCTTTTCCAGTTGTATTAAAAAACACCAAATCACCTTTTTTCATATTCATTGATGAAATTTTTGGTTTGAATGTTGCCTGTGCACTGGACACTCTAGGTAATGTTAAGCTAGCCGCTGATTTAAACACGTAACCTACAAAACCTGAACAATCAAAACTGTTAGGACCCGTTGCTCCCCAAACGTACGGAGATCCTAATTTCTTTTGTGCAAAAGAAATTATTTTATCTCTAACTCCAGCCTTAACCGTTGAATTAGATGAAGCAGTGGCACTAGACCTGCTAGATTTCTCCTTCTTGACAGCAACGTTAAGGGAAGAGTTTGCATACTGCTTTTTGATTGTATTCTCCAAATTGTTTTCTCTAGCCGCAAAAACAGCCGTAGACAACAATAGAGCTCCAGCCAGTATTACTATTCTTTTCATGTAACCTCCAATCTACCTTTGAACTTTGGTAACAGTATTATACTACTGAAATCTTTGAATATCCTTTGTAGTGTATATGGAAATATCAATGAATATGAAAAAAAAGCAAAGGAAAATATATTATTGAATTAGTTTTTAAATTGTGGTATCATATAGAAAATATAAAAAAAACAAATCAACAATATACAAAATATATGTATTGAAGGAGGAAAAATGTATAAGGTATTAGTGGGAGAATATATTGATGATGAAGCTATAAAAAGGTTAGTTTCAGCGGAAGGGGTGGAAGCCGACATAAAAATAGGAATTTCCAGAGAAGAGATCCTTAACATTATTCATGAATATGATGCACTTATTGTAAGGAGTGTCATAAAGGTGGATAAGGAGCTGCTGGATAAGGGGAAGAAGCTGAAGATTGTAGGAAGGGCTGGAAATGGCACAGATAATATAGATATTCCAGAAGCTACGAATCACGGGGTTATAGTGGCAAATACCCCCGATAGCAATACTGTTTCTGCATGTGAAATAGCTATAGGACTTATGTTATCCAGTGCAAGGAATATCGTGGCAGCCAACAACTATATAAAATCAGGTAAGTGGGAAAGAGAAATATTTGTTGGAAGCGAGCTTTTTGGAAAGACACTTGGAATTATAGGGCTTGGAAGGATAGGAGGATTAACGGCAAAAAGAATGAAAGCTTTTGGAATGAACCTTATTGCCTATGACCCATATATTTCCGATGAAAGATTTAAAAGGTATGGGTGTGAAAAAATAGAAACACTGGAAGAACTTTTAAGAAAATCTGACATTATTACGATACATACCCCTAAGACATCAGAAACTACTGATATCATAAATAAGGGTAACATATCTCTTCTTAAAAACGGAGTAAGGCTTGTAAATGCTGCAAGAGGAGGGCTTTTTAATGAAGAGGCTGTTGCAGAAGGGCTAAAAAGTGGAAAAATAGCAAGTTTTGGGTTTGATGTCCATGCTGTGGAGCCGAGGGAAACTTGTCCCCTCTATGACTTTGACAACACGACAGCCACTCCACATATAGGGGCGACTACTTATGAAGCACAGAGGAATGTAGGAACTCAGGTTGTAAAGCAGGTTCTAAACGGTCTTAGGGGTGAAATAGTGGAAACAGCTGTAAATCTTCCTGCTATGGGAAGAGAAGAGTTTTCCATTATAAAGCCATATATAGGGTTGGCAGAAAAAATGGGGAAAATATACTACCAGATAAAAAAAGATGCAGTAACAAATATAGATATAAACTATTACGGAGAACTTTCTGAACAGGAAACGAAACTTATAGATTCCACAGTTGTAAAAGGACTTTTAGAGCCTGTCCTGAAGGAGGAGGTAAACTATATAAATTCCCTTGTATTAGCGGAAAAAAGAGATATAAGTGTTGCAGTAAATAAGAAGGAGTCAAAATACGAAAATTATCTGTCTGCTCTTGAAATTGTAGTGAGAAATGACAAAAATGAAAGGTTTAAAGTAACAGGAATAATAGGTACAAATGGTGAAGAAAGAATAGTCAATGCAGATGATTATTTTGTCGATATCATAATTTCAGAAAATATGGTTCTGCTTAAAAATAATGATGTTCCAGGTGTGATAGGGGTAGTTGGAGGTATTCTTGGAGAAGAAGGGGTAAATATTGCCACAATGTGTGTGGGAAGAAAGGAAACCAGTGCTATAATGCTGCTTACTGTAGATGAACCTGTGAAGAAATCCTCACTTTTAAGATTAAATGAGGCTGACCAAATAAAATGGGCATTTTATCTGGATCTTAAATAATAGAGATTAAAATTAACAGAAAAATATGATATAATGTAAAATAAAAAATAATATGAAATAGAGAGGTCATTAAATATGGGTCTAAAATTTAAAGTCAGGATCCCTGCAACTTCTGCAAATATAGGTGTCGGATATGACTGTCTAGGGGTTGCCTTAGATTATCTGCTGGAGTTGGAAGTTGAAGAAAGTGACAGGATAGAGTTTTTGGAAAATGGAGAGCCATTTTCAATTCCTGTTGAGGAAAATTATATTTTTGATGCGATAAAATACACGGAAAAACATCTTGTAAAAAATATTCCAAGTTACAGGATAAATATAATAAGAAATGATATCCCGTTGGCAAGAGGGCTTGGGAGCAGTTCCAGTGCCATAGTGGCAGGGATTATGATAGCTAACAGATTTGCAGGTAATATATTAGAGATAAATGATGTTGCAAAACTTGCAGTGGAAATGGAAGGGCATCCCGATAATGTTATTCCTGCTATTTTTGGGGGGATGGTGCTAACTGCCCATGACAAGAAACATCTTGTATACAGTACAGTTTCAAATTCAGATGATTTGTATTTTTATGTGATGATACCTAATTTTAAACTTTCCACAGAAAAAGCAAGAAGTGTGCTTCCAAAATCTTATCTTGTTTCGGATGCAATAAACAATATGGCAAAACTGGGACTTCTTGTAAATGCTCTGAATAAGGGGGAGTATGATAATTTACGGTTTCTTTTAGGGGATAAGATTCATCAGCCCTATAGATTTGCACTTATAAATGATTGTGAGAAGATATTTGAGGCATCCAGAAAACATGGTGCATTGGGGGAATATATAAGTGGAGCGGGACCTACTCTTATATCCTTGAATTATAATGATGACAAGTTCCTTGAAAATATGAAAAGGGAGCTTGAGGGGCTTTCAGATAAGTGGACTATAGAGAAAAAAAAGATACATTTACAAGGGGCAGAAATATATGACGAGGAGATTTTCTAAATGAAGGATCACTATAATGGAAATGTTGGAAATATTGGGATATTGGAAGTCATTACCGGAAGCATGTTTTCGGGGAAGAGCGAGGAACTCATAAGACGACTGCGAAGGGCGGAATATGCAGGGCAAAAAATAGTGGTTTTTAGTCCCTCCATTGATGACAGATATGGGAAAGACGGAATATATTCACATGGGAAGGACAGTTTTTCCGCCTATTCTGTAGGAACTGTTTCTCAAATGGAAGAAATAATGGACAAAAATAATGATGCCCATGTTATAGGAATTGACGAAGTTCAGTTTTTAGGGGAAGAAGTGACAGCCTTTTGTAAAAAATATGTGGAATATGGGAAAAGGTTAATAGTAGCAGGGCTTGATATGAGCTTTAGAGCAGAACCCTATCATCCTTTACCTGAACTTATGGGAATAGCAGACAGGGTGGATAAATTTAATGCGATTTGTACTGTATGTGGAAAACCCGCCTATGCAAGTCAGAGGCTTATTGATGGAGAACCTGCCTATTATGACGATCCCCTTGTAATGGTGGGGGCATCTGAAAATTATGAGGCAAGATGCAGAAGACACCATATTGTAAGGTATAGGGAAAATGAAAAGGGGAAAATATATATTTTTGTAGGCACAGAAATAGATGCAGGAAAAAAATATACAGAGGAAATATATAGGAGGGAAATTTCTAAAAATCAGCATAAAAAAAGTGAGACAGTAATTATAAAGTCAAGTATGGAGACTGAAGTAGGTGGAGAAGACAGTATTTTTAGCTTGAGGAAGGAAATAGAAAGAGCTGAAAATGAAAATGATTATGTATTTATACGGGTAATTGGTGGACTTCTTCTTCCTTTGGAAGGAAATTACAGTATACTTGACTTCTTATGTGAATATAGGAAAAAATCGGAGGTAATTGTAGTATCAAAAAATAAGAAGGGGCTTTTGAATCAAGTACTTCTAATAATGGATCTCCTACAGAAGTCAGATATGAATATTCATAAACTGGTATATAGAAATAGTGATGACTTTCCTGAAAAAAAAGAAGTTATGGAAAAAATAAAGGAAATAACAGGAATTGATTATAGGATTGTTTAATCTTAAATTAATTATAGAAATGTTGAAAAAAAAATAAAAATCTGTTATTATATCTAA
>JBGXYD010000115.1:0-9186 GCA_041815005.1 Leptotrichia sp.
ATTTAAATGAAGAAGAAATAAAATATCTTTTAAATGGGTATCTTGAAGGTAAAATACCTGATTATCAGATGTCATCGTTTCTTATGGCAACTTATTTTAATGATATGACTGAAGAGGAGCTTCTTTTATTTACTCTTACCATGAGGGATTCAGGAGATACAATAGAATTCAATGATGTAGATAAATTTCTGGTGGATAAGCACAGTACAGGAGGGGTGGGAGATAAAGTTACAGTCGTACTTGCTCCGATACTTTCAGCATTGGGAATGGGGACAACAAAGCTTTCCGGAAAGGGGTTAGGACATACTGGAGGAACGATAGATAAATTTGAGGCTGTGAAGGGGTTTAAATTTTCAAATACAAGGGAAGAACTTGTAAAAATAGCGAATAAGACAGGGATAGGACTTATGGGTTACAGTGATAGAATAGTACCACTTGATAAAAAACTTTATTCCTTAAGGGATGTAACTGGAACAGTACCTAGTATTCCCCTTATAGCCAGTAGTATAATGAGCAAGAAGCTGGCAGTACAGTCTGATGTGATTATTTTGGACGTAAAGGTGGGAGATGGGGCATTTATGAAGGATATGGAACATGCCAAGGAACTTGCCCGTCGTATGATAGAAATAGGAAAAGGGGCAGGAAGAAAAGTTAAGGTAGTTTTATCAAATATGGATGAACCATTAGGATATAATATAGGAAATGCCAATGAAATAATAGAATCTATTGAAACCCTTAAAGGAAATGGACCGGAAGACTTAAAGGAAGTGGTTTATACCATAGCTTCCCTTGCCTTAAAAGCTAAGGGGGATATAAGAGAACTTTCAGAAGGGAAAAAGAAAATAGATAATGTAATAAATGATGGAAGTGCCCTAAAACAGCTAAAGGAATTTATAAGTGAAAGTGGAGGAAATGGAAATCTTGTAGATGACTATATGCTTCTTCCTGAAGCAAAGGGACTTCTTGAGGTATACTCTGAAACAGATGGATATGTATCAAGGATAAGGGCTGAAGAGATAGGAAAAGCTGCTATGATTATAGGAGCCGGAAGGGCTACGAAGGAAGATGAAATAGACCATGCTGTAGGGATAAAAATATTGAAAAAAGTAGGGGATAAGGTGGAAAAAGCTGAAAAGCTTGCTGAAATTTATTATAATGTAGAAAAAAATATAGAGGAATCTAAAAAGATGATATTGGATGCCTATGTAATTTCCAGGGATAAGGTGGAAAAACCTACAGCTATTCTTGAAATAATGGAATAGTGGAAGGAATAATTAAAAAACGATATAGGAGATGGTGAAATGACTCAATTAACAGAAAAAATAATAATGGAATATATAGATGAGGCAAATGAAATATTGGAAAAGGCCTATGTCCCTTATTCAAAGTTTCCGGTGGCGGCACTTCTTATAGATGATCAAGGAAGAAAATATAGAGGTGTAAACGTAGAAAACGCTTCCTATGGACTTGGAATATGTGCTGAAAGAAATGTAATACCTACAGCAGTAACAGAGGGAATGAAAAAGATAAAGATTCTTGTGGTTACAGGTGGGACGCCGGAACCTATAAGCCCTTGTGGTGCATGTAGACAGGTAATTTCTGAATTTTCCGACGAGGAAACTGTAATAATACTGGCAAACAATGAAAAAAAGTATAAAATATGGAAAATAAAGGACCTTCTGCCTTATTCTTTTGGACCAGAGGATTTATAGGACTTTTAAGAGTTTAAGGTATATTTCACTTTTAGGTCAAATTTTATTCTACTGATTGACATTTTTCTGAAAATAATTTATAATTCAGTAGAATATAAATAAAGAAAGCTGTGATGGAAAATGAAAAAAGTACAATTTATACTAATTTCAACTATACTCTCCTTTGGACTTATTATTTCAGCAGCATTACTCTCAAATGCTATACATAAGTCAAATAAAAGTGGAAACAGGATAACAGTCAAAGGAGTAGCTGAAAAACGGATAAAGGCTGATAAATCTCTTATAAATGTTGTGATATCCACTTCAAATGTAAATCTTGAGGAGGCAAAAAAGATTATGACAGATAAGGAAACGGCAGCCCTTGAAATTATAAAGTCCCTTGAACTTAAAAATGATGAATATCAGGTGGGAAATTTACGGATTCAACCTAAATTTTCTGAAAAACAGCAGGAAAGGGAAACTAAAATTTTAAGCTACGATTTAATACAGAATATTTCTATTATGCCTAAGACTATTGAAAGTTCTGATGAAATCTATGAGAAGTTTCAGGAGCTTAAGCTTATATTTAACAATATAGATATATCAAAACCTGAATACCATATTACAAGTATTGAAAGATATAAAAAGGAATTACTGATGGAATCTACTAGAAATGCTGAAAGTAGGGCTATCGAGATGCTAAAGGTCAATAGTAATGAAATTGACGGGCTGGAAAATATAAACCAGGGTCAGTTTGAGCTTCTTCCTGATACGGAAGATATAAGTCACATAAATGAAGATGAAAGTAATCAAATGTATAAAAAGCTACGTTCAGTTGTAACAGCTACGTATCTAATAAAATATTGATAGAATAGGAAGGCGTTTATACTTTTAGAAAAATTAGGAACTTACTGATTAAAAGATTTTATTTATTAGCATTAATAATTTTTAGACATGACAAACTAAGAAAAATAGGAGGAAAATAATGAAACCCGCAATGGAATTAAGACAGGGAAGCACATATAGAAAGGACGGTATTCCTTACATAATACTAAAGGCGGATAGACATCAGTCTACGTCAGGAAAGAAGGCAAGAGCAGCTGAAATGAAGTTTAAGATAAAGGATTTGATTTCCGGTAAAGTTCAGGAAATAACAGTTCTTTCTACTGAAATAATGGATGATATTATATTGGATAGAAATCAAATGCAGTTCCTATACGAAAGTGACGGTGATTACTTTTTTATGGATCAGGAAACATTTGAGCAAATCACCCTTACAAAGGAGGATTTGGGAGATGCTATAAACTATCTTGAGGAGGAAATGGTAATACAGGTTCTTATGTATGAATCTACTCCGGTGGGAGTTGAACTTCCAAATACTGTAATTAGGGAAGTTACATATACTGAGCCAGGATTGAAGGGGGATACTATAGGAAGGGCTACAAAGCCGGCAACAGTTTCCACAGGTTATACTTTGCAGGTACCACTTTTTGTAGCTATAGGAGATAAAATAAAAATTGATACGAGAACAGGTGAGTATCTGGAAAGAGCAAACGGATAAATATAATTAGGCTGTCTTAAAATAACTGTCTTTAGTTATTGTCTATAATTATTTAGAGGGATTTAAATCTCTTTAGTAGTTAAGAACATTATCTAGAACTTCTATAATTTTAAGGGAGTCTTTTTATTATTTTACAATAGGATTTTATTCTATATATAATTAATTTAAGGGGAAAAGGTTAAGGGGGAAAAATGAAAAAAATAATAATTTTGCTGATATTGTTTTCAGTATTTTTTGGGTGCATTGATGGCAGAAAAAATAGTAAGGCAAAAGATTTTGAGGGAAATGATGAAATATTGCTTCTAGCTTCCTTTAATATACTGAGGTTGGGAGAAAAAGAGAAAAACTATGAAGTACTTGCAGAAATAATAAGCAATTTTGATGTTATAGCCCTACAGGAGGTTATGAATGAAAAGGGAGTAAAAAGACTAAAAGGACATCTCGAAAAGCATACTGGTGAAAAATGGAAATATGTTATGTCTGAAACTTCTGTGGGAAGTGAAGGATACAGGGAACATTATGCCTTCATATACAGGATTAGAAAAATACAGGATACAAAGGTAATAGGATTTTATGAAGAGGAAAATGAAAATGATTTTATGAGAGAACCATATGGAATATATTTCAAATCTAGAAATTTTGATTTTGTATATGTTACAGCACATTCTATTTTTGGGGATACTGAAAAACAAAGGTTAATAGAAGCTACAAACTATTTAAAGGTATACAGGTATTTTTCTATTAAAACGGGGGAAAATGATATTATAATGGCTGGGGATTTTAATGTTCCTGCTGATAATACAGCATTTGAAAACTTAAAGGAAGAAAATGTATCCTATCTCCTTGAGCCAAAGGAAAATCCTACGACAATTTCCAGTGAAGGCACTGTCAGTTCCTATGACAACTTTTTTATAAACAAAGAACGTACGGCTGAATATTCAGGAAGAGCAGGAGTTTTTAATTTTGCAAAAGACAATAATTATGATATAATAAAAAAATATATATCAGATCATTTAATAATATTTTCAGAATATTATATTAATGAAGACCTGGACTAGTTATTTAAAGGTTATAGTTATAAAATAAAATATTGTAGAGAAAATTCTGATAATGAAAACTGGACAGTGAATAATCCTTGTAGTTATAAAATAATTCTGAGGAGGGTTTTATCTAAAACAACCAGTTTATTTTGTAAAAAAAGGAACGATATTATGATAAATTTTAAACAAAATAAAGAAATATATAAGAAACTATTTACTATAGGGCTTCCTATATCCTTTGAAAATATGATTTACAGTCTCATAAATTTCATAGATATATTTATGGTGGGAAAGGAGCTTCCATTTCTTGGATTAGGAACAGCTGCAGTGGCTGGCCTAGGATATGCTAATCAGGTTTTTATGATTTTTGCAGTATCTCTTTTTGGGATAAACAGTGGTGGAGGGATACTTTCAGCTCAGTATTATGGGAGCAAGGACTATAAAAAATTGAAAAAATGTTTTGGAATAACCCTTGCCTTCGGATTTATATTTTCCCTTATTTTTTTTCTTGGAGGGCTTTTTATTCCTGAAAAGATTATAGGGATCTTTACAAATGATAAAATAGGACTTATATTAGGGGTGAAGTATTTTAGAATTATAGCTTTTACTTATCCCCTTATCGGAATAGGTTTTGCCTTCAATATGCAGCTAAGATCCATAGGAAAAGCTCAATATTCATTATATTCCAGCATACTGGGGCTAATTATAAATGTTACTGCAAACTATATACTTATATTTGGAAAGCTGGGATTTCCTGCAATGGGGGTGGAAGGAGCTGCAATAGCTACAGTATTTGCAAGGATTGTAAGTGTCGGGTACATAATATTTATTGCATATAGGAGAAAACTCCCTATGGCAGGGAAACTGTCTGAACTTTTTGATTTAAACTGGAAATTTGTGATGAAGGTACTTAAAATTTCACTTCCTGTTTTTGGTCATGAGGTAACATGGGTACTGGGAATCAGTGTCTATACCATGATATATGGACGTATGGGGACGGAATCGGCGGCAGCCATACAAATTGTAAGGTCTGTCAGTAGCCTTGTATTTACCCTCACCTATGGATTTTCAAGTGCCACCTCAACCATTATCGGAAATGAAATCGGTGCCGGCAATGAAGACAAAGCTTATAGATATGCAATCGAGCTTTTAAAAACAGCAATTATTATAGGAATTATGATAGCTATATCAGTTTATACAATTAGCCCAATAATATTGAAGTTTATGAAGGCCAGTCCTACTTTACTTCCTGTAATAAGGAAGATTATGATTTCAGAATCTATACTTATAGCAGTAAAGACAACAGGACTAGTTTTAATAGTTGGGATATTGAGGGCAGGAGGGGATACATTATGGACAATGTTTGCCGATTTACTTCCTCTGTGGCTTTTTGCGATTCCTCTAACATATATGGCCGGGCTTAGATTAGGGTTACCTATTGCTATTGTTTATCTCTTTACAGGAACTGATGAAATGCTTAAAATATATCCGTGTATAAAAAGGTTAAAAAGCCGTAAATGGTTAAATAATCTGGTAAATAAGTAAAAATATTAGGAGTTAAAGTATGAAATTAAAATATATTAAGGGAGGAAAACTTTTATTTGTGGGTATGATGGCTTTGTCCTGTTCCACAATAAAGACACCTCCTCCAGGGGTAAATTATGAAAGCCCCTTAAGGGACAGTAAAAATGTTTCATTTCATTATGATCTGACCTATCTGGATAAGGATGGAAACATAAATTATGACAGGAATCTATGGGAAGCTACTTACAAAGTACTTGATAATGCAGAAGATTATCTTATTATAGAAATGTTCTTATTTAATGACTTATATAACAAGAATAAGGAAAAATTTCCTGAATTTGCAAAGGAATATACAGAAAGGATTATCGAAAAAAAGAAAAAAAATCCTAACCTTCAGGTGTATGTGCTAGCAGATGAAAACAATAATTTTTATGGAGCATTTGAACATCCATTTATAACTTCCATGAAGGAAGCTGGAATAAATGTGATTATAGTGGATATATTTAAGTTAAAGGATACTTTTCCATGGTACTCTCCTATATGGAGAAGTGTGATAAAGCCTTTCGGAAATCCGCAAAATAAAGGATGGATAGGTAATTTTTACGGAGATATGTGGCCAAAATTAACCTTAAGAAATCTTTTCAGAGCATTAAATGTAAAGGCAGATCACAAGAAGGTATTTTTAAATGAAAAGGAAGTGGTGGTATCCAGTGCAAATATTCATGATCCTAGCTATTTCCATGAAAATACTGCCATATATGCAGATGGAAAGATAACTGAAGATATCCTTGATAATCTGAAATTGGTGGCTGAATTTTCTGGTGAACAGATAGATGTAGGAAAAACTTTAAAAAAGAACAGTTTCCAAGATGAAAATATTCCAGAGGGGGAAAAGAAAGAAAATCAAAATAAAATAGAAAGTGATAACAGCTCAAAAGGGGAAATGGTGGAAGATATAGGAGGAGATACCCACAAGATACAGTATATATCAGAAGCCGCCATAGGAAAACATCTTGATGCTGATATTGATAGTTTGCGAGCAGGAGACGAACTTCTTATGGGGATGTATTTTCTAGCCGACAAAGGGGTTGTGGACAGACTTATAAAAGCTGCCAATAGGGGAGTTAATATACGGATAATATTGGATAGGAGCAGGGACGCCTTTGGAATGAGTACAAATGGGCTACCAAACAAACCAATATCGAAAAAAATGAAAAAAGCTTCAAAGGGAAAAATTGAAATAAAATGGTATTTTACCAATAATGAGCAATATCACACAAAGATTACTCTAATGAAAAAAACAGACGGAAGTGTTATAATCAACGCAGGTTCAGCCAATCTTATAAAAAAGAATATAAGAGGGTATATAATGGATTCTAACTTTAGAATCCTCACAAATGAAAATACGGGGCTTGCAAAGGATATTTATGACTATTTTGATAGGTTATGGGAAAATAGGGATGGAATATTCACTATAAACTTTGATGATGAGCCTACTACTAAAGGATTTGCAGATTTTATGTATAAAGTATTGGATGCAACTCAGCTTGGTTCTTTTTAAAAAGAAATTTAATATTTAGGATAAGGTGATGAAGAAAATGAAAAAAAAGTTATTGTTTTTGGTTATGATAATAGTATTAGGAGCAGCGATATCATGTTCCAAAAAAAAGGAAGAAGTAGAAAAGAAGGATGATACTGTTACTTCTGGAATTACTACAGATATAAATACGACTGGGAAGATAGATACAAATATTTTTAACTCCTTAAATCCAAATGGGGGAAATTCCAATATAAAAAATCTTACTCAGGAAGAACAGCAGCATCTGATAAATAATCAGATAGATCCTGCAAAGGTTTCGGAAGCTATTACAAAGGCTGAAGGTGGAGATAAGGAGGCCATCCTTTCCCTTGCACAGCTTTACTACAACCTAAAGGATAATGAAAAAACTAAGAAATTTTTACAAATGGGGGTAAATAAAAATTATCCTGAAGCTATATATAATCTGGCTGTACTACTAAAGCAGGAAGGGAATGATGCTGAGGCCAATAAACTTATGGCAAAGCTTCCAAGAAATGCTGCCACTACTTCCAGACAGCTAAGACCTGGTGCCCAGGCTTATAATAACGGTATAGATCTTATAAAGGCAAAAAGATATAATGAGGCAAAGGTGCAGTTTCAAAATGCTTATAAACAAGGAATTAAAGAAGCTGATATAAAAATAGCCCTTTTAAATAAGGAAACTAAAAACTACAATGAAGCTGTAAAATGGTTTAAGACAGCATTGGCAAGAGGAGTTACTGAAGCAAACTTCGAAATTGGTGCCATATTGTATGATACAGGAAAGGCTAAGGAAGCAAGACCTTATCTTATAAAGGCTTATAATTCCGGAAATAAGGCACTGTCTATGCCAATTGCTTATTCCTATCATAAGGAAAACAATATGACCGAAGCCCTCAAGTGGTATAAAACTGCAGCAAAAAATGGGAATAAGGAAGCAAAGGAAACTATTGCCCAGATAGAAAGTGGAAAAACTAAATCTGTCACATCAACGACCCCTTCAACAATACTGGGGGATTCGTCAAAGTTGGGGAGTCTGACAGATAATGCGATAGCACAGGTAAAGGATTCTAATAAAAAAGCTACAAATTCTGGCAACAGTAAATCCTTAAATATCGGTACATCAGGTACTACTTCCAATTCAGGCTCTACATCTTCTACCGAGACACAGACAGTGAATAACTACAATGTGGACTTGAACAAACCTAAAAAAACCAATACAACGGCAGCAAACAGCAGCAATAATATCAAGACTACTGAACAAAGCGTTCCTAAAACTGAAAAAAAGGAAGTGCAGGTGGCAACTAACTCTATGACATCATCTTCTAAGTCAGCAGCTGAAAAGGAAAAAGAAAAGGAAGCTAAAAAGGCTGCAGAACAGGAAAAAGCACTTCAAAAACGTACTGATAAAGCTATTGAAGAGGCTGTAAAAAGAGCTCAAAAAAGAAATAAGTAGTAATAAGTTATTTATTGATTTATATTGAAAATTGATAGATCAAAATATAAAATTGTCAGAAGAAATAGAACAGATACAAATATCTGATAATAATAAAAAAACCTTTAAGACATTGGGTAATATTTCCAATGAAATAAAGGTTTTTTTAGTCTATCATTTTATTTCTTCATTTGAAGAGTTTAAAATTTCCTAATTATCAGCCACTTTCTATGAAAGAAGAGTAAGCATTCCAAGAATGGAATTTATAAGAAAAATATATGTAAGAAATACACGGTTAAATAATCTGGGAGTTTCAGAAGAAATATTGAAGGTAACTAAAAGTCCTAAATTTAACAATGTATATAAAAATCCTGATA
>JBGXYD010000116.1:0-12522 GCA_041815005.1 Leptotrichia sp.
AATATCAGAATATGAAAAAAATTCATATACGACTAAAATAAATGAAGCAAACTTAAAGACATACGATATTAAGCAGAAAGTTCTAGAAAAAGGTGAATGGAACGAAGTATCTGTTACATCTGATAATTCGTATGAAAATAGTGAAACTTACGACGGGATTTCCACAGATAATACAATAAAATATGGTATGCTTTATTATAAAAATAGTTATAATTTCACAAATAGAGAATTTACTGAAAATAAAATAGGTGTATCAAAGGTCTTAAATGACTTTTCCCAGTATGGAGATAATAAATACAACAGGAAGATCAATATAATTGAGAAGGATATTCAAAAAATAACCAATGAAACTACAAAAAATTCTGAAATTAGGGATTTAATAGATCTCTATAAAAGTTACAAAGATAAGGAAGCAGAAATGGAACAGGAAAGGTTAAATTTGGATGATACAAAAAAGGAATATGCAATACAGGCAAAAAAATATGAAGTTGGAACTGCAGCAGAATATGATTTTAATCTTGCTGAAACAGAGTATGAAAATTCCCAGTTAAAATATGAAAATCTCCAAAGGGAACTAAAGATTTTAAGGGAAAAATTTACAATTTACAATGTTTCAATTCCTGAAAATGAAAAATTTGAAGATATACCGAAGTTTCCTCTCAAAAATGAGGATTTTTATTCCCTAAGACTATCTGAAGCAGAAAAGATAAAGCTAAATGAAACTTTGAATGATGAAAAACTAAAAAAGGAAACATATGACTATAAGATGCCTAAAATAACAGTGGATGCGGGGTATTCATTTAAAAATAAGGGACTTTCCGTGGGTCTTGGAATAACTAAGACATTTAAGCAATATAATGATACTATAGAAGACCTTGAAAATGAAAAGGAGAAAATAAGGTTGGAATATGAACAAAAGAAAAATGAAATACTTTCAAATGTGGGTCAGGAAATGTTAAACTATACTACATATCAGACAAATGAACTTATTGCTCAGAAAACAATGGAAATCACTAAAGAAGACTATGTAATCTATGCTAAAAAATATGAGTTGGGTGTAGATACATATGCCAACTATGTTGAAAAAAGGAATACTTACAATAAGGCAGTAGTAGATTATGAAAAAGCTAAAAATGAGCTGGCGGCCTTTACTAAAAAAATAAGATATTATAAGTAACAGATACTTATCTAGTAAAAAAGTTATTATAAATATTAATGAAGTAATATAAAAATGAGGTGATTTTGTGGAGAAAAAACATAGTGCCATGATAAAAGGGTACTGTAAAAATATTAGGAATAAGAACAATTGGATTGGAAAAATTTTTTCATTTCTTTTTCTAATTTTATTTTTTGCGGTTTCATGTGGGAAAAAAGTAGAGGAAAAAGAATATGAAGTAATAACTGTGGAAAGGGGAGATATCAGTTTATCTACCGAAAAAACAGGTCAGGTAGTATCAGAAGATACAATTTCTGTATATACGACAGCAAATCAAAGGGTGAGTAAAGTATATTTTAAGGCAGGAGATAATGTAAAAAAAGGGGATGTAGTGGTAACCTTTTATCCTGTGGATAAAAATGAAGTTTTGAGAAAAATAGAGATAAAATCACTGGAAATAGCACAAAAAAAGAGAGATTTGCATAACAACAGTGAACTGCTAAAGGTGGGAGGAGCAACTAAAGTTGCTGAGGAGGATGCAAGGATAGCATTGCAAACAGCAGAGTTAGAGCTGGCCTCCTTACAGGAAGACCTATCCCTTATAAAAAATGAAATTACAAGCCCGGTTGATGGGGTAATAACTGAAATGACAGCAGATGAAAACTACCGAGTAAATACTGAAACTACACTATTTAAGGTTTCTGATACTAAAAATATGAAGGTGGAAGTCAGTCTTTCTGATTCTCAAGTAAAAGAAGTTCAAGTGGGACAGAGGGTGGAAATAACTTCTGATTCCCTTCCTGCAGGAGAAAAGGTGGAAGGTATAGTTTCAGAAATTTCTGGAGTTTCCACTAAAAGTACAACTTTAGATGAAAGTAATACTACAGTGACTATAAAATTTAATGATCCTAAAGGCTTGAGACCAGGGACAACAATTAATGCAGTAATATATTATAAGGAGAGCAAGGGTGTCATAAAAGTTCCTTACAGTGCTGTATTAAATGAAAATGGAAAGTACTATCTATTTACAGTTGATAGTGGAAATAAAGCCAGCAAAAAGGAAATTAAAGTGGGGACAAATGATGACTCCTATTATGAAATAACTTCAGGACTTTCTGTGGGAGATAAGGTTATTACAGTTGCAGATGAATCTTTAAAAGAAGGGGATAAAATAAAGATAGCAGATCCATCAAAAGTAAAGAAAAAAAGCAATAAAGCCGCCAATCAGAGAGCACAGGGACAAAGTGGTAGAGGACAGAACGGCCCAGGAGGACCACCTAGATAAGAGATCATGCTGATAAAGTAGATATTAGAAAGAGGTAAGATATGATAGAGGTAAAAGATATAGTAAAAACCTATAAGAATGGAAGTCTTTCCTTGACGGTGCTCAAAGGGCTGAACTTGTTAGTTAAGGAGGGGGAATATGTGGCATTTATGGGTCCTTCAGGAAGTGGAAAGTCTACTTTTATGAATATACTAGGATGTCTTGATAGGCTAACATCAGGAGAATACAGATTAGATGGTGTAGATGTTTCTACAATGAAAGGGGATGAACTTTCTACTGTAAGAAATGAAAAAATAGGATTTGTATTTCAGACTTTTAATCTGTTACCTAAAATGTCAGCCCTTGAAAATGTAGCGTTACCAGCACTTTATGCAGGAGTGAAAAAGGAAGAGAGGTTAAGAAGGGCTGAACAAGCTTTGTCAAGCGTGGGTCTTGGGGAAAGGATACATCATCGTCCAAATGAAATGTCTGGAGGTCAGAGACAGCGGGTAGCGATAGCAAGAGCTATTATAAATAATCCGAGAATCCTCCTTGCAGATGAACCCACAGGAAACCTTGACTCCAAATCTGGAGAAGAAGTTCTGGGAATATTTAAGAGACTAAATGATCAGGGAACAACCATAGTAATGGTAACTCATGAGGAAGATGTCGCAGAGCATTGTAAAAGAATAATTAGGTTAAAAGACGGAGTAATAGAAAAAGATGAAATGGTTCAGAACAGGAGAGGGGAATAATGGAATTTTTAGAATTATTAAAACTGTCCATAGGAAACCTGTTTAGCTATAAAGTAAGATCTTTTCTGACTATGCTAGGAATAATAATAGGAATCTCAGCGGTTGTAATGATGTCTTCTCTAGGAGCGGGAGTGAAGGAAAATATAGTCGGAGATTTGAATAAACTGGGAGTTGGAAATTTTGAAATATCAATAGATACTTCACCTGGACAAAGCTATAAGACTGAAGATCTCCTGACGATAAAGGACATAGAAAATTTGAAGAAGATTGAAGGGATAGAGGCAGTAACTCCGACTTCAAGTGCCTTTGCCAGACTGAGTATAGATAAGAATACAAGGAAAATGTTTATGGCTACAGGGGTAACAGAAGATTATTTTAAAATTTCAAATTATACGATAATCAAAGGAAGAAAATTTCTTCCAAATGAATACAGGAAAGATGGGAAGTATCTTCTTTTGGACAGTACGACAGCAGATACTATGTTTCCTGATGAAAATCCTATAGGTCAGAAAATAACCATAAATTTTAGACAGAACAGCCAAACTGTTACAATAGTGGGAATTTATAAAGATCCCTTTGCAAGTCTTTCTGGCATCGGGGGTGGAGGTGGAAGAGGAATGCCTGCTTCTGGACTTTTGCCTAACCAGTACTTGAATCATATAAATGGTAATGAACAGGAAAAATTTACTGAACTACAGGCAAAGGCCATAGATGCTAACAGCTTGAGTGAGGTAATGTCCAATGTAAGTAGAAGTCTTTTAAACAGAGGAAGTGAAAGGGATACATATAGTGTATCTTCTTCAAGCCAGGGATTGGATCAGTTTAATAATATACTTAACATGCTGACTTTGTTTATAAGCGGGGTTGCTGCCATATCCCTCTTTGTAGGTGGTATAGGGGTAATGAATATAATGCTTGTAAGTGTTACGGAAAGAATAAGGGAAGTAGGTCTTAGAAAAGCCATAGGTGCCAAGACTAGGGATATACTTATGCAGTTCCTTATCGAAGCTGTACTACTCACTTTTATAGGGGGAATTATAGGGGTGCTTCTTGGATATGGGGGAGCATTATTCATAGGCTTTTTCATAAAAACAACACCTATTTTAAATCCAATAATAGTAATAGTATCAATTCTCGTATCTACCATGACAGGACTTGTATTTGGAGTGTATCCTGCCAAGAAGGCAGCGGCTCTTGATCCTATTGAAGCCTTAAGAGTAGACTAGTAAAAAAGACTGGAGTTTTCCAGTCTTTTTCCTATGTGAACTTAAGATTGCGAAGATTGTTTTTATCTTTACAATGTGTTATAATCATATAAACATTTGCAAAATAAATATACTTTTGGAAAAACAAAAAATATAAAAAAATTCTGTTATGACTAAAATTTCACTAGAAAAAACTAATTTACTGAAGAAAAATATAAAAACTAAAAATTTCACTGAGTTAGTAGCAGTTTATTTCAAATCATAAATATAAGGAGAATTATATGGAAAAAAAGAAGATAATATTGGATTGTGATCCAGGACATGATGATGCAATAGCAATAATGGTGGCAGGGTTACATGAAAAATTAAATTTGTTAGGAATAACAGTTGTTGCAGGAAATCAGACCTATGAAAATGTTACAAATAATGCCTTGAAAATATGTAATTATTTGGATATAAATGTTCCTGTATATGGAGGAATGAAGGAGCCTTTAATAAGGAAGCAGATCGTAGCAAGTGATTTTCATGGAAAGACAGGACTGGACGGAATAAAACTTCCTGAAACAGAAAAAAAGCTTTCAGAAGGACATGGAGTAAACTTTATAGTAGATACATTAATGGAAAGTGAAGGTGGGATTACATTGGTGCCTGTGGGACCTCTAACTAACATAGCTATGGCTTTAAAATTAGTTCCTGAAATTAAGAAAAAAATAGAGAAGATAGTCCTTATGGGGGGAAGTTATACTGGTGGAAATGCTACTCCCTATGCAGAATTTAATATCTATGCCGATCCTGAAGCTGCTCATATAGTCTTTTCCTCCGGAGTACCTGTATATATGATGGGACTAGATATAACCAATAAAACTATGCCTGATGTGGATATAGTTGCAAAGATACAGTCATTTGATACTAAGACAAGCGATTTTCTCTATCAGGCGTTGCATTTTCCAAAACGATATGATGAAAATGGAAATTTTTTGTATCACACGTTGCATGATGTGGTAACGCTTGCTTATCTGATAGATGATACAATTGTAAATTTTAAAAGAATAGATGGAAAAATTGAGCTTGAGAATAAGGAACGTTATGGGGAAACAGTATGTGTAAACTGTTATGAAGATGAAGCAAATAAAGAAAAAATAGAAGAAGACAGTTTAGGCAGAGACGCTTCCTTTACATATACAGTTTATTCTGGAACAGAAATAGACCTAGATAAATTCTGGAATATAATCTATGAAGTCATCAATAAATAAAAAATATATTGTATATATTAGATAAATAAGGTGGAAATAACTATGAATAATAAGAAAAAGGTACTTGTAATAGGTAGCTTGAATATGGATATGACTGTGAAAACAGAAAATTTACCTAGACTTGGGGAAACGATTTTTGGATATGACTATTATGAAAGTTGTGGAGGAAAAGGAGGGAATCAGGCGGTTGCCATTGCAAAAATGGGAATAGAGACAGAGATGTTAGGAATGGTGGGAAATGATTTCTATGGGAAAAAACTTATAGAAAACCTTGAAAAAAACAAAATAAAGTCAGATAATATAATTGTAAATAAAAATTTTCCTACAGGAAGAGCCATTATAACGGTGGATAGTAAAGGTGATAATAATATTATAGTCATTCCTGGAAGTAATTTTGAAATTACTGTAGAGAATATTAAAACTAAGGAAGATGTTATAGGGAAAAATGATATAATTGTTTTACAAAATGAAATTCCCATAGAGACCACATCATATATATTGAAAAGGGCAAGAGAGCTGGGGAAAATAACGGTATATAATCCTGCCCCTGCTAGAGAGATAAAGGATGAAATGACTGGAAATATTGATTATCTTATATTAAATGAAACTGAATTGGAGGAAATCTTTAAAATAGAAATAACGGAAGAGAATTATAAGGGGAAAATTATCGAATCCAAGATGGAAAGGAACATTAAAAACATAATACTGACATTGGGAGAAAATGGGGGCGTATTGATTGATGAGAAAAATGAAATTACAGAATATGTCGCTTATAAGGTAATAGCAGTTGATACTACGGCAGCAGGAGACTCCTTTTTAGGGGGCTTTATCTCTAAAATAAGTGAAAATTTAACTGTAAACGAGGCCATAAAATATGCAACTGCAGTATCAGCCATAACAGTTACAAGAAAAGGTGCACAGGATTCTATTCCCACTCGGGAAGAAGTGGAAAAATTTTTGAAAAATAGATAGGCTATTGAAAAAAAATGTGGTAAAATATAATTAATATATTAGGAAATGGGAATTTATATAGTTTGCATAATAATTGTTTAATTTTAAGGAGGATAGATTTATGTCAGATAGAGTTTTATCAATTATTAAAGATAAAGTCCTTACTTATGAACAGAAGCTAAGGACATTGGCAGGAGCTGCTGAAGGGACATTGAATGTACTGAATATAACACCTGATATACAGGAGTATAGGGATAAGGGGATTATATGCGATCTCTTTGAAGGAAATGCTCCGTATAGGGCAAGGTATATTACTCCTGATTACGAGAAGTTTATGAAGCAGGGAAGCAAGTTTCTGGAAATAAAACCTGCAAAGGATATATGGGAGGCAACTACAAACTTGCTTATCCTATATAACCACGTTCCTTCCATAACTTCCTACCCAGTTTATCTAGGAAATATAGACTATTTACTGGAACCTTATATAGAAGATGAAGAAGAGGCATATAAGGCGATAAAGCTATTCCTGCTTCAGATAGACAGGACAATAACGGATTCCTTCTGTCATGCAAATCTAGGACCTGAAAGAACCAGGGCTGGAGAAATGATAATGAGGGCGACAGTAGAGCTTAATACTATGACACCAAATCTTACATTGAAATATGATGAGGAAATTACTCCAGATGATTACGCAGTACAGGCGATAGAAACAAGCTTAAAGGTGGCGAAACCAAGTTTTTCAAATTATAAAATGTTCCAGAAGGATTTTGATAACAAGGACTATGCCATAGCTAGCTGTTATAATGGATTAAGCATAGGAGGGGGAGCATATACCCTAGTAAGACTTAATTTGGCAAGGCTTGCCCCTGAGGCAAAGAATGAAGAGGACTTTATAACCAGTGTACTTCCTGATGCAGTAAACAGAATGGCTAGATATATGGATGAAAGAGTAAAATTTCTTGTGGAGGAAAGTGGTTTCTTTGAATCCAGTTTTCTGTCAAAAGAAGGACTTATTCATCGAGACAGATTTAGCGGTATGTTTGGAATGGTAGGACTTGCTGAATGTGTAAATCAGCTGATAGGTGCAGAAAAACAGGAGGACAGGTTTGGATGGAGTAAATATGCGGATGAGCTTGGACTTAAAATAATCCAGAAACTTCAAGATTATGTTCATAATTATAAGACAAAATATTGTGAAATAACAGATGGACACTATGTGTTGCATGCTCAGGTGGGAATAGATACAGATTATGGAATAAGTCCGGGTTGTAGAATACCTATAGGAGATGAGCCTGCATTGCCTAAGCACATAAAACAGACAGCTAAATTTCATCCTTATTTTAAATCCGGTATAGGGGATATTTTCCCATTTGATGAAATGGCAGCGAAAAATCCGTCGTCTATACTGGATATTATAAAGGGAGCTTTCAAGGAAGGAATGAGATATTTTTCAGTATATTCCACAGAAGCGGATGTAATTAGAATAACAGGATATCTAGTGAAAAAATCAGAAATGGAAAAACTTTATAACAATGAGCAGGTAATACAGCAAACTGTAGTATTTGGTCTAGGAGCAAGGGAAAATTCAAAAATATTGGAAAGAAAAGTAAGAGGAAATGAATAATGAAAGGAATTATTAATAAGATAATCCCATTCAGTAATGTTGACGGCCCGGGTAACAGGCTGTCAATATTTTTTCAGGGCTGTAATTACGACTGTCTTTATTGTCATAATCCTGAAACCATAAAAGTCTTTAATGAAAACAACTATACGGAATATGACTATATAAAAGATGAAAAACTGAGTGTCCTAACAGTAGAAGAAATATTAGAGGAAATTGATGAAGTTGCACTGTTTATTTCAGGCATAACAGTTTCAGGAGGAGAATGTACCCTTCAATGGAAGTTTATAACAGAACTTTTTAAAAGTGTGAAGGAAAAATATCCAAAACTCACCTGCTTTGTGGATAGTAACTGTTCCCTTCCTCTATGGACACCTGACAAGAGAGAATTTATAAATGTAACTGACAAGGTGATGATAGATATAAAGGGATATACAGAAGAGGAGCATAGGCTTATTACAGGATTTGGAAATGACGTGGTATTGGAAAATTTTAAATATCTGGCTAAATTGAATAAAGTTCATGAAATAAGGACAGTAATTGTGCCTGAAATAGTAGATAATGAAAAAATGGTAGATAATATAAGCAGGCTGATGGCAGAAGAGAATATAAATATAAAGTACAAAATAATAAAATATAGGCAAAATGGTGTGAGGGAAGATGTCCTGAAGGCTTATACTCCTACTGACAGTTATATGGAAAAACTAAAAGAAATCGCTGAAAAAAACGGGCTTACTGATGTTGTTATTGTATAGTTGAAATTTAAAGATAAATCACAAAAATATATTTAATATGGGGTAATTTAGTATGTGATGTATTTAATGTAATGGAAGGAGTGAATATGAAAATAATTACAATAAGCAGGGAATTTGGGAGTGGGGGTCGTGAAGTAGGTAAAAGGCTGGCTGAAGTACTTGGATATGACTATTATGACAGGGAAATTATTTCTTCTTTGGCAAGGGAAACTGCCTTTGAGGAAAATTTTATAGAAAAAACCTTGGATAATGTTGTATTTCCTACTTTTTCCCTTACATTCGGGAGAACTTTTTCAACTATTGGAAATACTACTGTGAGGGGAACTACTGCCACAAATCTTCTTGTAAAGGAGACAAAAATAATAAAGAAAATAGCCGAAAAGGGGAAGGACTTTATTATCGTAGGAAGAAACTCGGATTTACTCCTTAAAAAATATAGGCCTTTAAATCTATTCATATATGCAGACATGGAATATAAAGTAAATCGCTGTCTTTTACATGAAAAGGAGGACAAAAAACTCAGTAGAAAGGCAATGGAAAGAAAAATAAAGAAGGTGGACGATATACGTTCCAAATACAGGGAATTATTATCGGATAAAGCATGGGGAGACAAGCATAACTATCATTTATGTATAAATACATCCAACTTAGCAGTAAAGGATCTTGCTTTCATAATAGGAGAATATAGTAATTTTTTCTTTAATTCTGTAAGGGGAGATAAATGATGGATAAATGCTATACACAATTTAAATTAAAGATAAATTCGTTAAAAATCTTATGAAATTTTTATTCCTTTCAAATTTTTAATTTAGTTTTAGTTGTAATTTTATGGGTAATAAGTAAATTACAATATTAAATGCGGCATTAAAAAAATTTCTAGTAGTTAATTTCTTGTAAAAATTATTCAAATGGTGTTGCATAGTCTAAACATTTTCTAGGTCTTGAATTTATCAGCATTAAGGTATTTATCAGTTCCTATGTTTTCACCTTTGACAGGTCGGTCTTCTTTAGATAAAATTCTCTTAGAAGACCGTTACTGTTTTCATTGCAGCCTCTCTGCCATGAACAGTAGGGTGCAAAATAGAAATTTACTCCCATTTTCTCTACTTCTTCCCTGTATGAGAACTCTTTTCCCTTTTCTTCTTAGAATATTCAGTAAATCCCTGTATAGACAATTATAGATGGTTTTAAAGGATAATTTACCTATTAATTCCTTTCCAATGATCTGTTCAGGGGGGATCAGGTTCTACAGAGTCTGTCTTCTATCAGGTTCTTTAATTCAGGAGTAATTTTAGGGCTCCTTCCTTTATTACAGGCTTTAATATCGACATCTAGCTGAGCATCTTCGGAGGAGTATCCCCCTTTAATCCTTTCAATTTAACGATAGATTGTATCTCTATGTCTGTTAAAGATTTTAGCAATTTCAATACCTTGTAATTTTCTTTGAGTAAAACCTCTAGTTTATTTCTTTCATTTATGGTAAAATATTTATGGCTCATGATATATTTCCTTTCGTTAATGTTTTTATCGATACTAACATTTTAACACGAAATTATCATGAGTTTTATGAATTATAAAAAATATTAAATTATGATAAACTAATAATTCCTTGTAGTTTATTGTTTGGGAAATATTCCTAAATTAGTGGAATGGTATCATTATTAGAAAATGAAAAACAGCATATTTGTTAAAGAAAATTTGAAATACTCTATTTAAGTTCTCCTTTTTCTTGACATAAGACTAGGTAAAAGAAAAACTATTTTCTCCCACTCTTGATATACATCCCATAATAAAAAGGAACTGTCTCATACGAAGCAGTTCCTTTTATATTTTCAGTCATAAAATCATTGGATTAGTCTCTACCCAGAGCTTCTTCCATTTCTGTCTTGATTATACTTACAGTAGGTCCATATATAACCTGAACTCCTTCACCCTTTTTGAGGACTCCCACAGCTCCTGTGGCCTTTAAGGCAGCATCATCAACAATAGTGGAATCTTTAACTTCAAGTCTAAGTCTAGTAGCACAGTTATCTACCCTTACAAGATTATCAGCACCACCAAGGGCATTAATAATAGCATTTGCCCTGTCAGTTCCCTTTAAAGCTCCTGAAGATTTTGTATTAGTATCGTTATTTTTAGCCTGATAATCTGCCTTAGTGTAAAGTTTTGTATCTTCATCATCATCTTCCCTACCAGGTGTTTTAAGATCAAACTTAGTAATAAGGAATCTGAATAGGAAGTAGTATATTACTGAATATGCTATTCCCAATGGAATCATTGCCATCCAGTTGGTTTTTGCCTGTCCCTGAAGGATACCGAAAAGGAAATAGTCGATAAATCCACCGGAGAAAGTCTGTCCTATAGGAATATTTAAAATATGCATCATCATAAAGGAAATTCCTGCTAAAACAGCGTGTGTCGCATATAAAAACGGTGCAACAAACAGGAATGAAAATTCAATCGGTTCAGTAATTCCTGTAAGGAATGCAGTAAATGCGGCAGCAAACAGTAAACTTTTTGCAACCGTTTTTTTACTAGGTTTTGCAGTATGATACATAGCAAGAGCTGCCGCCGGAAGACCAAAAATCATAAATGGGAACTTTCCAGCCATAAATCTTGCATATTCAATAGAGAACTTCTGTGTCGTAGGATCAGCCAGCTGAGCAAAAAAGATATTTTGAGCCCCTTGTATAGTCTTTCCTGCGATAACCATTTCTCCTCCAACTCCTGTCTGCCAGAAAGGCAGATAGAAAACATGATGTAATCCAAATGGAATAAGCGATCTTTCAATTAAACCGTAAATGAATGTTCCCGCATATCCTGAACCTCTTACCAAAGCCCCTAGATGAGTTATTCCAATTTGAACAGAAGGCCATAAAAAATATAGAATAAGTCCTGTTACTATACCCCATGCAGCTGCAGCAATGGCAACAAACTTTGTTCCTCCAAAAAAGGCAAGTGAAGCAGGAAGTTCAATCTTATAATATTTATTATGAAGAGAGGCTGTTACAAGTCCTGCGACAATTCCTCCAAATACCCCCATTTGCAATGTCTGAATACCAAGAACCATTCCTTGCCCTGCAGCAACCATATTGCTACTGTCAGCAAGCTTAGGACCATAAAGGGAACTTGCCAGAAGAGCATTAATAGTCTGATTCATGATAAGAAAGAATACCGCTCCTGCCAGAGCTGCTACCGCTTTTTCCTGATTAGCCAGTGCTAAAGCCACCCCAATTGCAAAAAGTAATGGCAAGTTTCCAAATACAATATCTCCAGCTTTTGACATCACGCTTAAAATCTCATACATAATAGTAGGCTGAGTTACAGTCATTGTAGCTGTATCTACAGTCCCCAAAAGTCCCTGAAGATTATAAGTGACAATGTTTGTAGGGTTAGTAAATGAAGCCCCTATCCCCAAAAATAAACCAGCCACAGGCAAAAGAGCTATAGGAAGCATAAAAGCTTTTCCCACTGCCTGAAGCTTGTTAAAAAAGTTTCCTTTCATATGTTACCTCCTAATATATGTTATAATTAGATTTTACTTTTAAATTTCTTACTTGTC
>JBGXYD010000117.1:0-17403 GCA_041815005.1 Leptotrichia sp.
AGGTGCATTTGGAGTATTAAAGCAGAATATGAAATTTAAGCGTTTCAAGTATCGTGAAAGAAGTAAAACAAAAGTTGAAGTTTTACTATTTGCTATTGGATATAATTTAAGAAAATATGTACACAAGAAAGAGCAAAAACGAGAAGGAATGAAACTTCACAAATTAGCTATTAACTAAGTATTAAGAGAAATAAGCTTCTCTAATTTTTTGATGTAATTTACTGAATAGAAAAAATTCTAATCAATTATTACAAACAAAAGTTAGAGATTTTTTAATTCATTTGAACAAAAAAAGAAGCTGAACTCAATATATTTCTATTTTGAGACAGCCCCTTTTGTTCAGCTTCTAATATATAAAATAAAAATCATCTAAAGGCAACTGACCTCCTACTGATTCAGGAGATTCTTCAAATAATATCTTTAAGTAGTCGGACATTTTCTCCTTCATTTCATTTCCACCGATAAAGAATATCTTTGCCTTTGGAATAGCTTGTATAGCAACAGGTTCTGGAACAATATCATATTTTGCCACAAGTTTTGCCCCTTCTTCAATATTGCTGTTTAAAAAATCTATTGATTCCTTATATTCCTTCAGAAAATTTTTTACCGCTTCAGGGTTTTCCTCGGCAAATTTTCTGTTTACAATAAGAACTCCTGTAATTTGTGACCCTGCCTTTATACCTGGTATCTTATCCCATTCATCCCCCATATTAAATATCCTATTTAAATTCTTATTCTTGGACTGTGCCACTGTTACAAATGGTTCAGGAAGCATAGCAACCATATTATTCTCCTTTGCAAGTAAAGCTGCAATCTCTGTTGGTTCAGACTTGAATTCTATCTTTACATCCTTTCCAGGCTCAAGTCCGTTTTTCTTTAAAACATAATTTAATACGTATTCAGGAGTTGCTCCCTTATTTGTAGTATATATTGTCTTCCCCTTCAAATCCTTTACTGACTTTATGGAATTTCCAGATTCTACCATATAGAGAACACTCAAAGTATTTATAGCTGCTACCTGTATCTTCTTTCCTGTCTTGTTATATATCACCGAAGCAAGATTTGCAGGTATTGCTGCCATGTCAAATTCCCCTTTTCCTATTGCAGCCACTATCTCATTTGGGGTATTTACTATAGATGGCTTATATTTATTGAGGGTTTTTCCCGCCTCGTTATCTGAAAAGAGCTTAACAAGTCCCATTGATGTAGGTCCCTTTAATCCAGCTATTCTTATTGCCGTCACCTCTTTCTTATCTCCCTGTCCCGTCTCTCCTTTGGAAGTACCCTTGTCCTCCTGCTTTTGTCCACAAGCTACCATAATAAATAGCCACATAGTAGCCATAAGAATCACTAAAATTCTTCTTTTCATTTGTATCACCCTTTCTAAAATTATTTGTTTATCTATATTTTATTTATCTATATTTAAAATTTTTCCTTATAAATTTCTTTTAATAAAATGTTGTGAAACTTTTAAAAATTTAAAGTTTTACTATCTTTCCTCCAAAAGCCTCAGCCTCTTTTATATCATGGGTTACTATAACCACTGTCTTTCCTTCTATTTTTCCCTTTAGATAGTCTATTACCATTTTTTTTGTTTCTGTATCCAATCCTTTAAAGGGCTCATCCATTACTATCATGTCGGAAGAGGGCATAAGGCTTCTTACTATTGCCACCCGTCTCTTCATTCCTCCGCTTAGCTCCTTGACTTGCTTATAAAGGCTATCGGATAATCCTACCTTTCCAAGCTCTGTTTCTATTTCTTCAAACGTAATCTTTTTTTCACATACCATTGCCACATTTGTTACCGGAGTAAGGTTTTCACATAACCTGTCCTCTTGAAATACTGCCCTTATCTTCTTTTCTCCAAGACCTTCTATTTCTCCATAATCATATTTTTCCAATCCTATAAGAATCCTTATAAGGGTTGTTTTTCCAAGTCCCGATTTTCCCATTAGACATGTTACCTTACCTGATTCTATCATAAGGTTAAAGTTTTCAAAAATTGCCTTTCCATTGAATTTTTTTGTCAAATTTCTTATTTGAATATTCATATCCTTCCTCCCTCTATTCTGCCTATAAAATACTTTATTCCGTAAAGAAATGCCTTTTCACTTAAAAAACTCAGTATTATTATGATTATAGTCCATGAAAATAGAGATGCTGTATTAAGATAAATTTTTGCATCATATAAGTTTATCCCGATAGTCTTAGCCGGAAGCCCTATAACTTCAGCAGCTATCCCTGACTTCCATGCAAGCCCAAGAGATGCCGTTCCTGCTGACTCAAAGTAAGGTATTACTTGAGAAACATATATGTATATTATCTTCTTCAAGGGAGAAATCCTAAATACCTGTGCCATTTCCAAAAGAGATCTGTCTACCTCCGACAGTCCCTGCAATATACTTGTATACACGATGGGAAATACCATAAACAGGGAAACTATCACAGACAGGTATTGTGATTTAAACCATACCAGAAATAGGATAATCACAGATGCCGTTGTTACAGACTTTATAGTCATTATAAGGGGATCCATGAGTATTTTAAACCACCTAAATCTGTAAGAAAGGATGGCTGTTCCTGTCCCCAATACCACTGCAGTTAAAAAACCTGCCAATATACGGAAAAGCGAATTAAAGGCTATTTCCCATATTATTCCTTTTCTTATATCTGTTATTGTCTGCTTTAAAACCTCTATAGGTGATGCCAAAAGAAACTCTTGATTTATAGACTTTGCAGCCATATGCCAAATCACCAGCCAAAATAATATGGAAAATATTTTTATTATATTTTCCTTCCAGAGTATTCTTTTATGAATTATTTTTTCTTTATAGTCTTTTCCCTCTTCTAATTTTTTCAGCTCCCTTTGTTCTGTACCCTTTGTCATCTCTCCTCCTCTCCGGCTTATATATTTTATTTTATATTCAAGATTATACTATTATTTATTTTACTGTTCAAGCATAAAACTATTTTTTTACTCTTTTTCTATTTTTTATTTTTATTATAGTATCTGTTGACTCATTATACTGCCTTTTAAATATTATTACTATTTTTTTTATAATTTTTATGATAAAATATTAGTATAAATTTTTTTAATATCCGGAGGAAAAATGCTAAATGAAAAAGATAAAAAGGATTTTGAAGCTGCTATCTCTGTAAAGAGTTTCAATTTTTACTACGGAGATCACCAAGTACTGGATAACCTGAACTTTGAAATTCCAAAAAATAAAATAACAGCCCTCATAGGGCCCAGCGGCTGTGGAAAGTCCACTTTTCTAAGATCTGTAAACAGGATGAATGACCTTATAGAAGATCATCGGTATGAGGGGGATATCGTCATTGCCGGCAAAAGCATATTTGACACTCACCTTGACATAGTGGAGCTTAGAAAAAGGGTGGGAATGGTATTTCAGAAGCCAAATCCCTTTCCAAAGACCATTTATGAAAATATAGTCTATGCACCAAGACTACATGGGGAAAAGGATAAAAACAAGCTGGAAGAAATTGTTGAAACAAGTCTTAAATCAGTTGCTCTGTGGGATGAGGTAAAGGATAAACTGCACAAATCAGCCTTCGGCCTTTCGGGAGGTCAGCAACAGAGGTTATGTATAGCACGTACAATAGCTATAAAGCCTGAAGTAGTGCTGATGGATGAACCTACTTCCGCCCTTGATCCGCTATCTACCTTGAAGGTGGAGGAGCTTATAAGGGAGCTTTCGGAAAACTACACCCTTGTAATAGTAACACACAACATGCAGCAAGCTGCTAGAATTTCTGACAAAACGGCATTTTTCTATAAGGGTATTATTGAAGAGTTTGATGAGACGAGCAAAATCTTCACTAATCCTTCCAGCAAAAAAACCGAAGATTACATAAACGGTATCTTCAGCTAATAAATATATACAGGAAAGAGTTGATTATATGAGAAACTTAAATGACAGGATTGATGACATTAAGGCACTGGTTTCCGATGCTTTGGAAGACTGCCAGAGATCCATTAATATAATAAGGGAAATCCTCAAGAAGGAATCTTTTGACAGTATTCTCTACGGGGAAGCCAAGTTTATAGAGGACAGGGTTAATTCTTTTGAATCCAATGTGGAAGAGGAGGTAATAAAGACAATAGCGAGATTTCAGCCTATGGCTATAAATCTGAGATTTCTTGTTAGTGTAATAAAGATTTCCATGACTGTGGAAAGAATGAATGACCTATGTATAAATATAATGAAAGTTATGAAACATTCGGACAATTTGGCTTCCTATAAGGATTTTTATCTTTTGGAAATGCTTGAAAAGGTAGATCATATGTTTGACCTTTTCAAAAAATCCTATTATAACGAGGATTTAAGCTATTCCTACCTTATACTTAGCCTTGATGAAGAGGTAAATGCTTACAAGTCTTCAGTAATCGAGATGCTGAAGGTAGGAGACATAAGTAAAAATCAGCTGGAAGGGCTTTTTATTTCCCAGCATCTTGAAAGAATAGGGGATTCCATAAAGAACCTTGCAGAAATAGTAGTCTATATTTATAATGGAATAGACATAAGACACGGGATAAATAACTAATCTTATAATTTATTGGAATTATAAGGAAAAAGAGGTATAATGCCTCTTTTTATATTTACTCAATCAAATTAATTACACTTTTTTCCTATAAAAAAGGCTATTAGAAAACGTATACTTCATTTCTATAATAGCCTATTACTTCGTATTGGATTTTAATTTATTTTTTAGGTAACTTTACCGGAGATGATGGTGTTTTTTTAGATTTCGTGCTTGTCTCTTTTGGTGTAGTAGCCTTTTTTGTAGATGTTGAAGGGCATTTTATAATTTTACCATTCTTATCCTTACACTGTTTCACAGTTGTAGAGGTTTTCTTTGGTGCAGGCTTTTTAGATGCAGAAAATCCTGTATTTACCATTCCTATTATTCCTAATGCCATTATCGTTTTCTTCATTGTTTCTTTCATTTTATTCCTCCATAATTTTTATAGTTTTTTTTATTACTTTTGTACAAAGATATATTATCATCATATTGTGTCACAATTATGTCTTTTTATATTTTTTTATCTTTGTGTATCTTAAATTTTATAAAATATATCTATAACTACTTAAAAAACTTAAATTTACTTTCCTAACAAATAAAAAATGACCTTTACTGCTAATTTTAATATACAGTTTCAGGACATTTTTTCTTAATTTTATAATAGCTTGAATTTTATATCTTTGTTTTTTGGAACTTATTCCTTAATATTATAGCCACCGAATTTGCCGAAAGGAGAAATACAAGGAGTACCAGTATTCCTGCTGCCGCCAGTTCCTGAAACTGATGATCTGGATATGATGTCCATTGGTAAATCTGTATGGGCATAGCTGTATATCTTGATAAAATGCTTCTAGGAAGTCTTGTAACCAAACTTGCTGCCCCTACCACCAGTAATGGTGCAGATTCTCCCAATGCTCTTGAAAGAGAAAGTATCACTCCTGTAAATATACCCGGTGCAGAATAAGGAAGGATTACCGCCCTTATCATCTGCCATTTTGTCATTCCTAGACCGTAGGCAGCTTCTATCAGTATCTTTGGTACCCCTTTCACTGCCTCCCTTGTAGAAACTATTATTACAGGAAGTATCATTAGGGACAATGTTATACCCCCTGAAATTACAGTTCCCCTTAGTCCGCTCATACGCGAAAATATTGCAAGTCCCAGAAGTCCGTATACGATGGAGGGAACCCCTGAAAGATTGGAAATATTTACTTCCAGAAAGTTATAGAATCTACTTTTTTTATTTGAGTACTGTTCTAGATATATTGCTGATCCTACCCCTACAGGTATTGTTATTGCCGCCACTGTAAGTATAAGGAACAGGCTTCCTATTATTGCAGGCAGAAATCCTGCTCTTTCTATTTTTCTTGAGGGAAAATTTGACAAGAATAACGGAGTTATTCTCCTTAGTCCCAGTATCATAAGTCCTAACAAAAGGAATACAAGGAACACCAGACAGAATACTATGCTACTGAAAAATATCCATTTGAATACCTTGTCCTTAAGTTTTCTTTTTGCAAGATTTGACACTGTAATCTTTGGAAACTTATTTTCTGTTATTTTTTTGATTTCCTCGTTTTCCTTTATAGTATTCACATTACTCTTATCCATTAATAAACCTCCCTTATTGCATTTACTATTTTCTTTGCTAAAATGTTTAAGCTAAGTGTCATGAAGAACAACAAAAGCCCAACCACAAAAACCGTCTGATATTCCAAGCTTCCCACAGGAACTTCCCCGAAGCTCTTGCTTACCATATAACCGGTCATTGTCTGAATCTGCCCTAATGGATTAAGGTTTAATACAGGCCTTGAACCGGCAGCCATTGCCACCACCATAGTTTCACCTATTGCTCTTGATACAGCAAGTATGAAGGAGGACACTATCCCCGATATAGCAGCAGGAACTACTACACTGGATACAGTCTCATATTTTGTAGCTCCTAGACCAAGTGATGCTTCTCTTAGGGAATTCGGTACTGATTTTAGAGCATCTTCACTAAGAGATGCCACCAAAGGAGTTATCATTATCCCCACTGCAAGAGAAGCACTTAATACGTTATATGTTTCCACCTCAAGAGTTTCCGTTCCCTTAAAAAGTTTTACAAAGTTTATTATAAAATAAAGGAATATCGACAAAAATAGTCCTCCAAAAATTAGATTTAATATCCTATCAAACTTTTTCCCCGCATTTTTTCCCCTCTTCCAGAAGCCAAGTGCCGTAAAAAATGAGATTATTACCCAAAACACTAAAAATATCTTTCCAATCCATGATATATTGCTCTTTAATAAAGGAGTTACATAAAGAAAGGCAAAAAATCCATAAACGACAGAAGGAATTCCTGCCAATATTTCAAGAATAGGTTTTAGTATGCTCCGCCATTTCGGTTTTGCATATTCACTTAAGTATATGGCACTTCCAAGCCCCAGCGGTATGGCAAATAGGCATGAAAAAATGACTATCATCATGGTACCTGTAAAAAGAGGCCATATGGAGTACTTTTCACTTCTAGGGTCCCATAGTGTGCCCGCCTGAAAGAGCTTAAGTCCCCTTCCACCTGAAAAGAAAGGCAGCGACTCTGTAAAAAGACTCAATACTATCCCAACAGTCGTTATTACAGAAACAGAAGCAAATAAAAACAATACTGCTTTTATGACCCTTTCCTTTATATGGACTACTTTAATATTACTTTCCCCATTTTTCATTATTTCCATCCTTTCACTTAATCTATTATTTCTAATCTTCTTAATTTCATGACTTACTTCTTTTAAATTATACTGTCTTTTAGCATATTATTTTTTCATTTTGCTCTTATAATCAGTTGATCTTCTCTATCTCCCTCTTCTGGTCATCATAACTTTTCAAAGGAACATACCCTTCCTCCTTTACGAGAATAGATGCATTTTCAAGATAGAATAATACAAATTTCTTGATGAGAGGTTTTTCCCTTATTGATTTTTTATTTACATATATATATAGGGGTCTTGATAAAGGGAGATACTTCTCTAACCTTATATTTTCCTCAGTGGGAGATATACCATTTATATTTAATGCCTTCAATTTATCCTTTTCCGCAAGATAATAGGCATATCCAAAATATCCTATTGCCCCCTTATCCCCTTCTATCCCCTGCACCAGCTGATTATCATCTGAAGCCGGAGAATAATCTGCCCTCAGTTTTCCCTTATGACCTATTATTTCTTCAAGAAAATAGTCATAAGTCCCTGAATCCTGATCCGGACCGTAAAATTTTATCTGAAGGGAAGGCCATGATGGATTTATATCACTCCATTTTTTTATTTTTGAGCCTTCTTCCCATAGTTTTTTCAATTCTTCCTCTGTGACATCAGAAATCCAGTTATTTTGGGAATTTACCACTACAGTCAGTCCGTCTATTGCAACCTGTATCCTAATATATTCGACACCTGAGTTCTTTGCTTTTTTCTCTTCCTCAGGTTTCATCGGTCTTGAGGCATTGGCTATATCAATTTCCCCTGCAACAAATTTTTTAAATCCTCCACCTGTACCTGAAACACCTACCGCTATGTCTATCCCTTTATTTTCAAGGGCAAACTCCTCCACCACTGCATTTGTTATGGGTGATACTGTGGAAGAACCGTCTATTACTATATCAGCCCTATTGGACAGATCGCACGACAGTACAACGGATACAAATAAAACTAATAATATCAGTCCCTTTTTCATCTGTCTCCTCCCCTACTTCCTATTATATTTATTCATTAGTCTAGAAAATTCCATACCGTCCTTTATGTCATCTATAAGAGTGAATATTTTTTTTCTACTATCCAGTATGGCTTCTCTTTCTTCTGGAGTAAATTTACCTAGCACATGACCTATTGTCTCCTCTTTTGAAGATGATTTTCCTATTCCAAATTTTATCCTTGTAAAGTTTTCCCCCACATGTTGTATTATGGACTTTATCCCATTATGACCGGCATCTCTTCCATTATTTCTTATTTTCAGTTTTCCAAATTCCATATCCATGTCATCATAAATGACAAAAAGATCGGTTTCGGGATACATCTTAAAGAACCTTATTGCCTGCCCTACAGCCTCCCCACTTAAATTCATAAAGGTCAGAGGTTTCTGATAATACACCTTCTCTCCCTTATGGTCAGTCTGTACAAACTCAGACTTAAATTTTTCCCTTATATCCGTTATTCCCTTATTTCTTAAATATTCATCTATGAAAATAAAACCTATATTATGCCTTGTGAGCTTATACTGCTCCCCAGGATTTCCCAATCCTACTATTAATTTCATTTCCTGTTATGATTATTCTGCTTCTACAGATTATCATAGCCTCCTTTCACAATTCAGTTACTTTCTAATTATATCACAGTTTTCTATTAAATTGTAAAATAAAAATTCTGTATAAACAGAATTTTTATTAATTTATTCAAAATTATATATTTACTAAAAATTATAGTAAAACCTATTTAAAATAAAACTATAAATTTATTTTATAATTAAAAATATAAACTTTTGATCTAAGTTTTTCATAAAAAAATATTATATTTTCGGGTTCTATTTATATAGGTTCAACTATATAAAATTTTATCTAGATTTTAGCATAGTTTCCTGTAAATTTTACATAAAGTAAAGCTTTTTTCTCCTATTCTATTATTTTTGTTTTTTTTAGATTATATAATTTTTCTATTTTTTTAATAAAGCTATAAGAATAGCTATATCATTATAAGTAACTCCACTTATTCTGCTTGCCTGACCTATTGTGGAAGGTTTTCCATAGGTAAGCCCTGAAACTGCAATATTACTTAGTCCCTGTATTTTTTCGTAGTTTATATCTGAAGGTATCTCCATTTTTTCCAACTTCTTAAACTTTTCAATTTGGGATTTTTCCCTTTCTATAAATATGTTGTATTTTGCATTTATTTCAACTTGTTCTTCCACCAGTGGAGAAAGTGGAACTGTTTCTGCAAACTCTGAAAGACGTTTATAGTCCATCTCTTTCCTTGATAAAAATTCAAAAGCCGAAACAGGGTTATTTGCCCCGTGCTCCCCGTATTTAAGAAGTTTTTCATTTGTTTCCCTTGAGGGATACACTGTTATTCCCTTAAGCCTTTCTATCTCTTCATCAATTGACTTCTTAGCCCTCTTAAGTTCCTCCAGCTTTTCCCTGTTGAGAAGCCCTATCTCCTCAGACTTTTCAAGAAGTCTTATGAATATATTATCCTGCCTTAAGGTCAGCCTGTATTCAGCCCGTGAAGGCAGAACCCTATAAGGTTCAGGTGTCTTCTTATTTATTATATCATCTATAAGAACCCCTATATATCCTTCGCTCCTATCTATTATTACTTCTCTTTCTCCTAAAATCTTACGGGCAGCATTGACTCCGGCTATAAATCCCTGGCATGCGGCTTCTTCATAACCACTTGTACCATTTATGGTACCTGCTGTATATAATCCATCCAGAACCTTTGTTTCCAGTGTAAGATTCAGCTGATGAGCGGGAATAAAGTCGTATTCCACTGCATATCCATATCTCATTATCTTGGCATTTTCAAGTCCAGCTATTGTTCTTATCATTTCCTCCTGTGCAAAAGGAGGCATCGCTGTGGTAAATCCGTTTACGTATATTTCATTTGACTCGGCAGATTCCTGCTCAAGAAATATCTGATGATCCGTCTTTTCTGGAAAATTCAGTATTTTTCTATCTAGGGAAGGGCAATGTCTCGGACCCTTTGAAGTTACTACCCCTGTTACAATCGGAGAGTATTCAAGAAGCCTCTTTCCCACATTTATGGTTTCTTCCGTAGTGAATGTAAGCCATGTGGGAAGGGTGGAATTATATTCCTTTTCCGTCTCATATGAAAAATATCTTGGCTTATCTGCTCCTTTTAGCTCCTCCGTCTTTGAAAAGTCTATACTTTCCCTAGCCACTCTAGGAGGGGTCGCTGTCTGATACCTGTCCAGCTCAAATCCATATTCCGCCAGCCTGTCAGGTAGATCATCACTTGACGGTTCCCCCTGACGGCCTGCGGAGTATTTAACTTCCCCCATTATAAATTTTCCTTTGAGAAAGGTCCCCGTACATAATATTACCCCCTTTGAGTAATATTTCATTCCCAGGTTATCCTCCACCCCCTTTACTGTCCTATTCTCTACAATAAGATCTATGACAGTACCTTGTATTATATCCAAATTCTCCTGTTTTTCTATAATTTCTCTCATTTTTACCCTGTACCAGTATTTGTCCGCCTGAGCCCTTGTTATCCTTGATGCTAGACCTTTAGTATGATTCAGGTTTTTTAGCTGGAGGTTATGGTTATCTATATGTCTTGCCATCTCTCCTCCTAACATACCAAGCTCTACCACAAGATGGCTCTTTCCCGGCCCTCCTACAGAAGGATTGCAGGACATCATGGCTATATTATCCAAATATATTGTGAAAATAGCTGTTTTCATTCCCAATCTTGCTGATGCAAGGGCTGCCTCCACTCCTGCATGTCCAGCTCCCACAACTATTACATCGTAATTTTTTATCATTATTCCATTTCCTTATCTATGTTATTTGTTAAACTTAAAATAATTCCTGAATGTCCTTGTGCTATCCTTTATATATACATAGAGCATATGACGTTTTACATAATAATATAACCTGTTAAACACCTCGGCATACTCTTTTTTATATAAATCAGCATATTCCTGTGAAAATTTTTCAACATATTTTCTGTATTCCATCATTCTGGATACATTTTTCATTCTCCTGTTAAAACTCAGTTTACTGTGAAATTTCATTCTATTTAAATCTATAATATAAAAACCGTATTTTCCAGAATTTTCCTTTTTTATGAGTATGTTTCCAGGAGAAAAATCCTCAAACTCTACCCCCTTTTCATGCATATCAAAGGTAAATTCGGTAAATAGCCTTATAAGGGTATCCCTCTCACAGGACATCTTCTCCTTCATTGGCTTATCCCCTTCATCCCAAAAGAGTTCCCTCCCTGTAAATTCGTATTTCAGTTCCTCACTTATGTAGAAACTCCTTTGTTCACCTGTTCCTTCATCATGAAACTCATCAAAATATGCGATAGGTTCAGGTGTCTTTATTCCGAGTTTTGTCAGCCTTTCCCCGTAAAGGTAGGATCTTTCCGCCTTTGATTTTTTTAGATACTTATAAATTAGTCTCATAAAGGGGGATTTTTTCTTAAACAGTTTCACATTTATTTCTTTTTCTTTATTTTTATGTAAAACCCTAAAACTTTTTATCCTGTTTCTTCCTCCATCAAAGACAGTAGTTCCTGCTGTGTCAAAGTTTTTAAGAATCTCCACCAGTGTTTTTCTGTCGTATCCTTCTTTTATTTTTTCCCTAACTTTTTCCAATTTTCCATCCTTTATACTAAAAATTATTGTATTATGTCCTATATTATAAGATATCATAATATTTAAATAAATTAAAATAAAATTTTTAGCTTTTTTTATTATTGTACATTATATCATTTTTTTTTAGATTTCTGATCTTTTTTTAAGTTTTTCAATTTTTTTATCCTCTTTTGTAAATTTTTTATTATATCCCTGTTGTTCACATATTTTTCAGCCCTATATATAAATTTAAGAGCTTCATCATATTTTCCGAGCATTTCCAATACGTATGCCGAATTGAGATAATACTGGGGATTTCCTGGATCAAGCAGAAGCAATTTTTCGCATACTTTTTTCGCCCTTACAAAATCCTTTATTTCAGAAGCATATCTTCCTTCGAGATTAAGCACCTTCTCCTTCGGTATATTGCTACTATACAAGTTCATAAGGAGAATCTCTATTTCCTCTCTTTTGTCCTCTCTTATAAGCATCTCATAAAAACTTTCATAAACAAAGTCTTCTGAATTTTCAAAATTTATAGCTATATTATAAAATTTTATAGCTTCCTCAATCTCCCCCTGTATACTTTTAAGATCCGCCATACGCATATATATGTAATAATCTTCTATGTTGTTATTTCTATTTTTTAGCCTTTCCTCATATATTTCCATAGCTTTTTCATATTCCTTCATTCTCACAAGACATTCTGCCTTATCCATATACCCTTCGGAATTCAGCGGTTCCTTTGAAATAGCCTTTTCTATAAGGGACAATGCCTTTTTGAAATATTTCATTTCCATATAGCATAGCCCCATATTAAGAAGTATGTGATAGTCCTCCTCCTTATCCATATATATCCTATAGTAGGAAAGGGCTTTTCTATACCTTCCCATTGACTGATAAAGATATCCCATATTAAAAATTGTCTCAAGGTTATCACTATACTTTTTATAGCTGATTTCAGAATATTTTAAGGCATCACTATAAAATCCTGCATCAGAATATATTTTTGACAAGAGAGTCAAAGCCTTATAATTACCTTCCTCCATCTCCAGTACAGTTTCAAGATAGAGGACAGAATCATATACATTTCCCTTAATATAAGACTCCAAAGCCTCATTCAACAGTTCCTCTACATTCATCCCATTCACCAACATCTTTCTTATTTTTCGATTTTATATACATATTTTCAGTTAATTTTCCATTTCCGATTTTTATTAGACCTTCTTTCTAAACTCCTCTTCCCTTTTAAGTTTTCGTAGAATTCTTTTTCTTTCCTTCATGAAAATTTCCTTGCTGTCAGTTCCTATATTGAAATCAATGAAGTTCTTTACATATATTTCAAAGTCTGTTCTTATTTCATTTTTTATTTCAGTGGAATATTCGCTATAGTCCTTCAGTTCATCTTTTTTTTCCAAAAAAAAGTAAAGCAGCTCATTATATGCCTGCTGGGCAAGTAAATCCCGTGCCTTATAATAAGTATAGGAATCTCCCTCCGACAGTAATATAGCTTCCCTTTCTCCCACAAGAGGATTATCCGTTATTACCCTCTTCATATTCAGCAGTTTTTTATTTTCCTCATGTTCGTAGCAGGAAAAACATATTTTTTCATTTTTTCCTGGTAGAAATATTTTTCCACAAAGTCCGCATTTTATAAAACCTTGATTTAAAAGATATTTTTCCCTAATCTTATTGTTTTTTGCTATTTCAAACAATTTTTCCCCTATTTCCTTATATTTTCCTTCAATTTTCCCAAATGCCCTTCTTATGGAGTTTATTTCTTTCTCCGTTAATGTAATTTTCTCTGGGTTATTTTCCCTTTTTTCCTTATGGAATATATTTTTTATATCTTCTGAATTATGGTTTGTTTCTTTGTCTAAGGGGTCCATATATTTTTCATTATTTTCCATATTTTTTTCAAAAATTCTTCCATAAAGTGTTCCCCTTTTTCTGTTTATTTTCCTTATATCAATGCTCTTTACCGCTTCCCTTGAAAGGAACATATTTGTTTTTTCTATTATTACTCCGGTGTACATCATTATATTATGATATATTACGGAATCATATACATTTATTACAAGTTCTCCTTCAGAAAACCTATATATTTCAGATTTTTCAGCTATTATATCCCCTACAATTTGATGCCAGCCCTTTCTTATTTTCCATAGGAGATACCCCTCCTTCCTTGAAAGGGAGCTTTTCTCTTCAAATATACTGCTATCCACTTTCCTTATATTAGCCATTACACATCACTTTTCCCTTTTCCACATTAAATATTTTCCCTGCTATTCCGAGGTCTTCTGTAGAGGTTATAAGGCATTGTATTTTCCTTGTGGAAAAATAATCCAGTATACTTTTTTTCCTTACTTCATCAAAATAGGAGGATATGTCGTCCATAATAAATATAGGATATTCATTTTTCTCCTTGTACAGCATGTCTATTTCTGAAATTTTTAGGGAAAATATAATAGATTTTTTTTCCCCCTGCGAGGAAAATGATTTTGCATTTTTTCCGTTAAGTTCAAAGACAAAGTCATCTTTCTGAGGTCCGGATAAACTATATCCTAGAAGTTTTTCCCTTTCTCTTTTTCGTCTACATACATCAATAAACTTTTCCTTCAGTTCATCCCTTGTCTTTTTTTCGACATCCCCAATAAAACATTCATATTTCAGCTTCAGTTCAGAATTTGAGTCAAAGAGCTTTCTATAATTGAGATTTAGAAGGATTGAAATGTTTTTTATGAACTCCCTCCTGAAAATTACTATATTTACCCCTTCATCTATAAACTTCTCATCGTATATTTTAAATATATCATCCCTTGTCTTTCCCTCTTTAAGTAACTTGTTCCTTGTCTTTAATATCTTCTCAAAATCTACTATTGATCTTAGGTATTCCTTTTTTGCCTGGGAAATCTCATAATTAAAGAAATTTCTCCTAACACCGGGATTTCCAGTTATTATTTCTATATCTTCCGGAATAAAGGATATTATGTTTAAAAGTCCCACATAGTCCATGTACCTTGTCTTGTTTCTATTTATATAAAAATCCTTCTTATCCTCATTCAGGTCTACTGCCAACGTATTTTCAATCATGTTCCTTTCAACATTTTTTCCAAAGACAATTATTCTATTCCTTGTATATTTAAAAAGCTCTTTTATCTTCTTTGTCCTGAAACTTTTCCCAGTTGCTAAAAAATGAACAGCTTCTATTAAAGAAGTTTTTCCCTGTCCATTTTTTCCGTATATTAAGTTAAAATTGCTGTCAAGATCTATTTTACCGTCTTCAAGACAACGGAAATTATTAAAGCTCACCTGACTTAAATACATAACCTTTCCCGCTTTCTACTATAAATCTAGTATTATTAATCAGATTTTTTTACTACTATTCTTTCCCCTTCAAATTCTACAGTATCACCAGAATATATTTTTTTCCCTCTACGTATTTCAATGTTACCATTTACCTTAACTCTTCCCTCTAAAATATGCATTTTAGCCTCTGATCCTGAAGCTGTAAAATTAGCCCATTTCATAAGCTGGTCAAGCTTTATAAAATCTGTATTTATTTCCACCGTTTCCACTTCTTCATTTTTTCTGGATCTATCCATTAAAATAACCACCTTCCTTTTAAATACTACTTTAACTATAAATATAGCTGTCCTTTTTTAGTGTACCGTGAGATAAACCTACTAGGAGAAACTTTGTTTTACCCTATCAATTTCACCCTTAAAGGATTTGCTTTCATTTATTTTTCCTTCTATTTTCCTTATGCTGTTTATTACAGTACTGTGGTCTCTTCCTCCAAACAGTCCCCCTATTTTTGTTAAGTTTATATCTAGCTGTCTTTTTAATAAATACATGGCAATCTGTCTTGCCTCTACTATTTTCTTCTGTCTTTTTTTAGACTTCATCTCTGAAACAGGTACATCATATTCTTTCGATACTGCTTCTATAATCTTTTCCGCTGTTATTTCAGCCCTCTGTTTTCTTATTCTGTTGGACAGTTCATCCTGCACAATCTGAAGGGTAATCCTTTCATTAAGCAGCTTTGCCCTTGCCCCCATGGAAGTGAGCATTCCTTCCAGCTCCCTCACATTTGTATCCACAGTATCAGCTATATATTCCAGTACATCATTTTCTATTTCAATGTTTTTGGATATGGAAAGCTCCTTTAATATAGTAAAGCGTGTTTCATATTCAGGATGCTGCATTTCTACTGAAAGTCCTGAAAGAAACCTGGATTCAAGCCTTTTTGACAAGTTCTTTATTTCCTTAGGATACCTATCACTTATCATTATTATTTGCTTTCCCTGTTCCTGAAGCTTATTAAAGGTATGAAAAAACTCTTCCTCTATGCTTCCGCTTCCCTTTCCAAATACCTTTTCAAAAAACTGTATATCGTCCAGAAGAAGGACATCAAGACTTCTAAATACATCTCTAAATTCCTGTATTTCACCCTTTTGGAGCACCTGATAAAATGTATTTGAAAACTCCTCTGAGGTAGAATAAAATACCTTCTTATGAGGATACTTTTCTATTATGGCATTTCCCACTCCCTGAATAAGATGGGTCTTACCTACTCCTGAACCTCCATATATGAGGAGGGGATTGTACACAGGCACAGGATTTTCAACTACGGCAAGACAAGCATTATAAGCAAGCCTACTGTTATCACCCACCACAAAGTTATCCAGCCTATTTTTTGAACTAAGCCCCGTATTAATCTTACCATATCCTTCAGGTCTTGATTCAGAAAACCTGTATTCCTCCACTTCCTTAGGTTCCTTCACCTTTACCTTCAGTTCAATCTTCATCCCTTCACGGATAAGGAGACCTGCTATCTCCTCCATATCTTCCTTATATTTTTCCACCTTCTGCTTTACAAGACCTGTGTCACAGTTAAGCACAAGTGTGTCATCGGAAATACTATCAGCCTCCACATTTTTAAAGAAAGTATTATATTCCATCTCATTAACTTCCCTTTTCATAAATTTCAAAATCTTATTACATAGCTCTGAGGCATTCATTTCCATATATTCCACTCCCTTTAATAACATCTTATACAATGAATATATCACAAAAAATGGAATTAATCAAGGAAGGTAAAGAGACCATACTTTTACACTTTTCCACGCAGTTTTCCACGTTTTTTTTATTATATTTTTTATATCAGAATACTTTTTAAACATTTTAACATATTTTTCCACATTATCTTGAATAACCATATTTCATAACAAAAAATTTTTTTTTACACATCGAAAAAATTTTTCCAGTTTTTATGTTATAATCTATGTTGGGAAATATGTTATTAACTTTTTTCAACAAATAACTCTTTTCCTTTCCACATTAAAAATATTTTACCAAAGCTTATTTTAAGGGCTTCTAACAAATCCACACCATATAATAATAATAATATTTAATGAATAAATATATATAATAATATTATAGCATGTGGAAATTCCAATTATTTAATAAAATCTTAAAAAAATCAAGTAAAATCGCAGTTAATTCAAATAA
>JBGXYD010000118.1:0-14791 GCA_041815005.1 Leptotrichia sp.
AGGCATAAGAGAAGGACAGATAGTGAGAAGGACAGGAAAGATTGCGGAGGTTCCTGCTGGGGAAGGGTTGCTAGGAAGGGTTGTAAACTCTCTGGGAAGTCCTATTGACGGAAAAGGGGATATTAAAGCTGTCAAGCATATGAAAGTAGAAAGACCTGCCTATGGCATAATTGACAGAAAGCCTGTCAGCGAACCTCTTCAGACGGGAATAAAGGCAATTGACGGAATGTTTCCCATTGGGAAAGGACAAAGGGAACTTATAATAGGGGATAGACAGACGGGGAAAACAGCGATAGCTATAGATGCAATACTGAATCAGAAAAATAATGATGTAATATGTATTTATGTGGCTATAGGTCAGAAAAGATCTACAGTTGCCCGGATTCATAAAAAAATAGAAGAAATGGGGGCATCTGATTATACGATAATAGTGGCGGCAACAGCATCAGAAGCGGCTCCCCTTCAGTATCTCGCTCCTTATACAGGGGTAGCTATGGGGGAGTATTTTATGGAACAGGGAAAGCATGTTCTTATAGTATATGATGATTTGTCAAAACATGCAGTGGCTTATAGGGAAATGTCTCTACTCCTTAAAAGACCGCCGGGCAGGGAAGCTTATCCGGGTGATGTATTTTATCTACATTCAAGGCTTTTGGAGAGGGCGGCTAAATTGAGCGATGAACTGGGAGGTGGATCGATTACAGCCCTTCCTATAGTTGAAACTAAAGCAGGGGACATATCAGCATACATTCCTACAAATGTTATATCCATTACAGATGGACAGATCTTTCTTGAGACAGACTTATTTAATTCAGGATTTAGGCCGGCAATAAATCCTGGAGTATCTGTTTCAAGAGTCGGAGGAAGTGCCCAAATAAAGGCTATGAAGCAGGTGGCATCCAAAGTGAAACTGGAACTGGCTCAGTACAATGAACTTCTAGTATTTACACAATTTGGTTCAGACCTTGATAAGGCGACAAAGGATCAACTGAATAGAGGTTCCAGGATAATGGAAGTATTAAAACAGAAACAATATAATCCTTATAAGGTGGAGGAACAGGTAATTTCCTTTTACTGTGCTACAAATGGATATTTTGATGATGTGCCAATAGAAAAGGTGGGAAGATTTGAGCATGACCTCATAGAAAGTTTACGGGAGAATAGCGAAATATTGCAGGATATACTGGAAAAAAATCAGTTGACAGATGAAACAAAGGAAAAGCTAAAGAACTATGTTACTGATTATAAACAGAATTATATCTGGTAGGTGAGATTTTATGGCTGCAAATATGAAGGAAATAAAGAAAAGAATAGACAGTGTTAAAAACACAGGTCAGATAACAAATGCAATGAATATAGTTTCGTCTACAAAATTTAAGAAGTTTCAGGTATTGACATTGAAATCTAGAAAGTATTCTGAAACATTGGATACTGCCTTTGACAATATAGTTGCCAGTCTGAAAGGGCATAGGTATGAAATATTTGATGGCAAGTCAGAAGTAAAGAGGATAGGAATAATTGTTATGACTTCAGATAGGGGACTGTGTGGAAGCTTTAACTCCAATATTTTGAAAAGGCTTGAGGAGATGATAAAAGTCTTCAAGAGGGAGAACAAGGAGGTTTCTGTAATTTCCATAGGGAAAAAGGCGAAGGATTACTGTAAACTTAAAGATATTACAGTAGACAGTGAATATACACAGCTAATTCCTGAAATGATGTTTGAAAAAGGAAAAAAGATAAGTGAAGATATAGTTGAATTTTATCTTAGTGATTTCTATGATGAAGTGTATATGATTTATTCAAAATTTGTTTCTGCGATTGAATATAATATTCAGGTAGAAAAGGTTTTGCCTATAGAAAAAAAGGAAGGTCTTCCTAATAAAGAGTTTATTTTTGAGCCGTCGGAGGAAGAGGTGCTACGATCATTTATCCCAAAGGTATTAAATATAAAATTTTATCAGGCACTTCTTGAAAATTCAGCAAGTGAGCATTCTGCCAGGATGTCTGCAATGAAACAGGCAGGAGATAATGCTGAAGATATGATGAAAAGGCTAAGTGTTCAGTATAATAGAGAAAGACAGACTTTAATAACTCAGGAACTTAACGAAATTATAAATGGTTCTGAAGTATTAAAATAGTTATTTTATAATGAAAAGGAGAAAAAATATGCCCAATAAAGGGGAAATAGTACAGGTAATAGGACCGGTAATAGACGTAAAGTTTGAGGAACAGTTACCTGATATATATAATGCACTGGAAGTATATAATGATAAAGGAGAAAAGTTGGTTGCTGAAGTCCACTCACATAACGGAAATAATATTGTAAGGGCTGTAGCAATGAAGGCGACTGACGGACTTAGAAGGGGTTTGGAAGTAACAGATACAGGAAAACCTATTCAGGTTCCTGTGGGAAGGCAAACATTGGGAAGGATAATTAATGTACTTGGAGAAATAGTGGATGATGGGAAAGCTATTGAAACTGAGATACTGGAATCAATTCATAGGGAAGCTCCTACATTTGATCAGCAAGGTACGGAAACAGAAATATTGGAAACAGGAATAAAGGTTGTAGATTTGCTTGCTCCTTATCTAAAGGGCGGTAAAATAGGGCTTTTCGGTGGAGCAGGTGTAGGAAAGACAGTTCTTATACAGGAATTGATAAACAATATAGCTAAAGGTCACGGTGGACTTTCGGTGTTTGCTGGAGTTGGGGAGAGGACACGGGAAGGAAGGGATCTTTACAATGAAATGAAGGAAAGTGGAGTAATAAATAAAACATCCCTTGTTTATGGACAAATGAATGAACCTCCTGGGGCAAGATTGAGGGTAGCCCTTACCGCCCTTACAATGGCAGAATATTTTAGAGATAAGGAAGGGCAGAATGTTCTTTTATTTATTGACAATATATTCAGATTTACCCAGGCTGGGGCAGAAGTATCGGCATTACTGGGTAGGATGCCGTCAGCAGTTGGATATCAGCCCAACCTGGCAACAGAAATGGGAATGCTACAGGAAAGGATAACTTCTACGAATACAGGGTCGATAACATCAGTACAGGCAGTATATGTTCCAGCTGATGACCTGACGGATCCTGCACCGGCGACTACATTTGCCCATCTTGATGCTACAACGGTTCTTTCAAGGCAGATAGCTTCCTTAGGAATATATCCTGCAGTGGATCCTCTTGATTCAACTTCAAGAATTTTAGAACCTGAAATAGTTGGAAATGAACATTATAAGGTTGCAAGGGAGACCCAAAAAGTTCTACAGAGATATAAGGAACTTCAGGATATTATAGCAATACTTGGAATGGATGAGCTGGATGAAGAGGATAAACTTGTTGTAGGAAGGGCAAGGAAGATACAACGGTTCTTTTCACAGCCTTTTTCTGTGGCGGAGCAGTTTACCGGGATGAAGGGGAAATATGTTCCTTTACGTGAAACAATAAGAGGATTTAAGGAAATTCTTGACGGGATTCATGACGAACTTCCAGAGCAGGCATTCCTATATGTGGGAACTATTGATGAAGCTGTTGCCAAAGGAAGAGAATTAGAAAATAATTTATAATTTAAATAAAGAAGCATTAAGAAAATGGAGAGTAATATGGCGACTGAATTTATTGCAAAGGCAATAACACCGGAGGGACTGGTATTTGAAAAACTTGTCACATTTCTAAAAATAAAGACTGAAAACGGAGATGTGGGAATAATGGCAAGGCACATAAACTTTATATCCCCCCTTGGAGCAGGGGAAATGCTTGTCAGGGAAAAGGACAATAGGGAGACTACCTATTATTTGGAGGGGGGATTTCTGGAGGTGAGAGAAGATCAGGTGGTCATACTGGGGGAAGATATACTGGAGGCGACGGCGGCAGAAGCTGTAAAAATGGCTAGGGAAGCAGTGATAAAGAAGGCAAAGGAACATAAAATAAGGGAAGAGAAGGATATTCTTGTAAGTAAAAAAAGGATTCAGGAAAATTTAACAAGAAAATGATGAAATTATTTCATTTATGTGATATTATATATAGAGAAGTTTAAAATGTATGTGATACTGGAGGCGTTTTATGAAGTACTTGGATGAAATGACAGTAGAGGAACTGATTAATCTTGCCATGGAGGAGGGAATTTTTCTAGAACTAAACTTTGATAGGGGAAAAATCGTTGCCAAATTAGAGGAAAAAGGATATGAGAGGAAGAGAATCCCTATCTTGCCTATTGAAAGTAATAGTGAAACAATGAAAGTGGAAACTGGTACGGAGGGCGAAGTTCAAAAGACGGAAGAAGTAAAAATAGTAGAAGGAGGTCAAATAGTGAGAGAAGAAATATTAGAAGAAAAAGTTGAAGAGGTGGATTTCTCTGTAGAAACAGTATTTCCGTACAGAAGTAGGAACTACTATAGGAATTATCCCAACAGAAAACTGATGAGGGTGGTAAAAAGGATACATAGGGGTAACAGGGAGCGTCTTTTAAGGGAAATAGAATTTAATTATGAGGAAATAAATACAGATCAGATTAGGAGAAGGGAAGTGGAAACGGAAATTAATCGTTCCAAGTTTGCCAAAGGAGCTGAATTTGAAGGGAAAGCCTTGAAGGAGGATATCTACTTTGATAAGGCATATCTTCCAAACTCTTATTTTGTTGATGAAGTGGTACTTATGCCGAAAAATCCTACAACTTTATTTGTATACTGGGAAATAAGGGATGATACATTTGAAAATCTGATAAATGATAATCGTGAAATAGTAGATAACATTATTATAAAACTGTTTAAGGACGGGGATGAGTTTAAAAAGATAGTAAGGCATGAAAGGATAGGATCCCATTATATTACAGAAGTAGATGCCAGCCAAAGTTATGAAGTATTTGTAGGTTATGAAGATCAATATGGAAATTTTTCTGAAGTTGCCCATTCTTCTCAAGTAATAGTACCTTCTGATAAATTGTCCAATAACTTTGATCTTTTATGGGGAACAGTTAAGGAGGATAAAAACACAAACCAGATAATAAAATATGTAAATAGTCCAATTCCTACTGATGAAAACAAAGAATTTATGGAATTGTCCAATAATCCTGTCGATACAGATGGAGAGTTTACAGTGGAAGTTCTGGAAAGGTTATTAAAGGTAGGAGCTTCAGAACAGCTTATAGAAAGAAGGGAAGTAAAATCAAAACCTGATAAGCTAATAATGACAGGAGTTAGAAGTTCTTAATACAAAATAGTACATTATTAGGAGTATAAAATGAAAATAATTATTTACGGTGCTGGAGTAATGGCACAATACGTAAAGGAATCAGTTATAAATTCTGGAAATGAATTTGCAGGGTTTGTCGATCCGCTAGGAAATGGAGATTTTAAAAGTCTAAGGAATGTAGATGTGGAATATGATGGAATAATAGATTTTTCCCATTTTAGCCTACTGGAGGAAATTCTAGAGGTGGCAGTATCTAAAAAAGTACCTCTATTAATTGCCACTACAGGTCATCCGGAGGAAATGAATGAGAGAATACTGAAAGCATCTGAAAAAATACCTATAATAAAGGCGACAAATACTTCCATAGGGGTAAATGTCCTAAATGAAATAGTTGCTTATGCTACACGTCTTCTAAAGGGGTTTGATGTGGAAATTATAGAAAAGCATCACAATAGAAAGATCGATGCTCCGAGCGGTACAGCCCACACTCTTCTGGAAGTGGTAAAGGAAAACTTAGCTGAGGATCATAAGACGGTTTACGGACGGAAGGGTAACAGCAAACGGGAAGAAAAGGAAATAGGGGTACATGCCATCAGGGGAGGCAGTATAGTGGGAGAACATACTGTAATATATGCCGGAAATGATGAAATTATTGAAATTAAGCATGAAGCTCTTTCAAGAAAAATCTTTGCTGACGGTTCTGTCAGAGGGTTGTTATATATAGAAAATATAAAACAAGGTTTATATACCATGAAAGATGTTTTAGGGATAAAATAAAGAAAAATATAATAAAAAATATATAAAAGAATAAATAATGGAGGATATAATAGATGACAGAATTGGAAAAATCAAAAGAAATCATACAATTTATTTCAAATTCAAAAAAAACAACTCCAGTGAAACTTTATACAGATGAGGAAATTGATAATCCATATCAGTGTAAGGTTATTGGAGAAAAGGGTCTAAAACTAGTTATTGGCGACTGGGATGAGTTAAAAAAGGTTATTGAAGGGAATAAGCTGACAAATTATCATTTAGAAAACGACAGAAGAAATTCAGGAGTTCCAATGCTTGATATAAAAGGAATAAATGCTAGAATTGAGCCAGGAGCAATTATAAGAGACAAGGTAACAATAGAAGACAGGGCTGTCATAATGATGGGAGCGGTTATAAATATCGGAGCTGAAATAGGAGAAGCAACAATGATAGACATGAATGCTGTACTTGGAGGACGGGCTAAAGTGGGCAAAAACTGTCATGTGGGAGCTGGAGCAGTTTTAGCAGGGGTAATAGAACCCCCTTCAGCAGATCCTGTTATAGTAGAAGATAATGTAGTTATAGGAGCGAATGCAGTAATTCTAGAAGGAGTAAAGATAGGAAAAGGTTCAGTTGTTGCAGCCGGAGCAGTTGTAACAGAAAATGTTCCTGAAAATGTAGTCGTGGCAGGGATGCCTGCAAGAATAATCAAAAATGTAGATGATAAAACAGCTTCAAAAACTGAATTAGTTGAAGAATTGAGAAAATAATTTTAGGAGGACAAATGAAAAAAATATTATTAACGGTGGCTATTTTATGTGCAAGTGCGGTATCATTTGCTGATGCAAAGGCTGATTATGCCAATGCACAAAAACTGGCTGGTGAAAATAAAATCACTGAAGCAGTAAAAGTATTAGAAAAAATCGCAGCTTCAGGGGAAAAAGAGTATGTAAACAGGGCAAATTTTGATTTAGGATTATATTACCTACAAAGGAAAGACAATGTAAAGGCTAAAAAGTATCTCTCAGAGGTTTGGAATAAGGGAGCAGCTGCTACTCCTGAAGCACTGGAGGCTGCAAAATGGCTTCACACTATAGCAAGCATAAACAAAAATACTAAAGAAGCAGAAGAATATATTGTATGGGCAGATAAGCAGACACAAGGTAAAGACGTGGACATAGCTTCAAGCTTAGTTATATTCTACTATGAAAATAATATGCAGCAAAAGGGACAGGCAAAGTTCAATGAAGCTGCGAAATCAGCCGACAAGAACTTTGTAGCAGAACTAAACTATAATGTAGGACAATACTTTATCGAGAAAAATGACCTTGCAAAGGCTAAAAAACATTTGCAGGATGCTTATAAAGGAAGCCCAAATGCAATACTGCCAGCGGGGTATCTGCTAGTTAATATAGCATTATTTCAAAAGGATAATGCCACAGCTGAAAAATACCTATTGGAAATGGATAAGCAATCTCAAGGGAAAAATTCAGATGTGCTTGGAATGCTTGGAACTTACTACATAGGAGTAAATAATGCCGCTAAAGCTGAAGAATACTTGAAAAAGTCAGTGGCTGCAAACAGTAAAAATGGAGAATCCCTGTTAAAATTATTGGCAATTTATGAAAATAAAAAGGATACTGCAAATGTAAATTCAACATACAGTAAGCTGAAAGCTATAGTTCCTAAAGGACTTAATAAGGAATTAGGTATAACATTTGCAAACCTTGGAAATGCTGATTTATCAGAAAAGTATTTCAAAAAGGCAATAAATGAAGATAAAGATAATGAAGCTAAGGTATTCTTAGGGCAGTTATACTTCTTAACAGGTAAACAATCAGAAGGGCTTGAACTTGTCAAGCAAGCAGTTAGTGCAAAGGTTAAGGGAGCTTCTGAAGTATTGAAGGAAATGGAAACAGCGATGAAAAATCCTGCAACTCCACAGAAAAAATAACAGAGTTTAATATATTAAAAGGGTGTCTTCTTTTGTGAAAATACCCTTTTTATTTTTAACAATTTTTGATATAATAAAGGTGAGAAAGAGGGGTGAAAGTAATTGAGGATCTGTTTGTAATATTATTAAATTCTATTCCTGCAATAGGTATGATAAAAGGTATTATAAATAAACTTGATTTTTTTAGGGTAGTAACCTATAGTAGGCATAATAAAAAAGTGTTATAAATAAAAAGCAGATTTATAAAAGGGGAAAATTTAAATTAAAAATAGACGGGAGAATTTTAGATGGCTAGAAAAAAAGCAGTAGAAGAAAAGGAAGGAAATACATTATCCGAAAAGGAAAAAGTACTAGATTTGGCAATGAAACAGATTCAAAAGGAATATGGTGAAGGTGCCATAATGAAGCTTGGTGAAAATCAGAAAATGAATATAAAGGTTATCTCCACAGGGAGCATGAACCTTGATATGGCTTTAGGTCTTGGTGGAGTTCCGAGGGGAAGAATTATTGAAGTATACGGAGCAGAATCATCAGGAAAAACTACACTTGCTCTCCACATAATAGCAGAAGCACAGAAGGAGGGAGGAGTAGCTGCATTTATAGATGCGGAACATGCCCTTGATCCTGTCTATGCTAAAGCATTAGGGGTAAATATAGATGAACTTCTTATTTCACAGCCCGATACAGGGGAACAGGCTCTTGAGATAGCGGATATGCTTGTAAGAAGTGGAGCGATGGATGTAATAGTGGTAGATTCGGTAGCGGCATTGGTTCCTAAGGCTGAAATAGAAGGTGAAATGGGAGACCAGCAGATGGGACTTCAGGCAAGGCTTATGTCAAAAGCATTGAGAAAACTTACAGGAAATATATCGAAATCAAGTACTGTAATGGTATTTATAAATCAAATAAGGGAAAAAATAGGCGGATTTTCCTTTACTCCTGGACCCCAGACTACTACTTCTGGCGGTAGGGCATTAAAGTTTTTTTCAACTGTAAGGATGGAAGTGAAGAGAATAGGATCTGTAAAACAGGGGGAAGATGTCATAGGGAGTGAAGTTTCTGTAAAGGTTACTAAAAATAAGGTGGCTCCTCCTTTCAAGGAAGCAAAATTTAATATAATGTATGGGAGCGGGATATCACGTGTGGGGGAAGTCCTTGATGTAGCATTGAATCTTGGGATAGCCTCCAAAAGTGGGGCATGGTTCAGCTATGGTGATGAAAGACTAGGACAAGGTAGAGTGAATGTCGAAAATATGCTTAAGGAAAATGAGGAACTTTACAAAAAAATAGAAGCAGATGTAATAAAGGCAATAAGACCTTCCAGCGAGGAAGAAGAGCCAGAAGAGGATAAAGATGAAAAGGAAGTAGCTGCAGCAAAGAAAAGGGTAACGAAGGAAAAAGCAATGGATGAGGAAATAGAAGATTAGAAATTATTATAAGGAATGGATATAAAGATGATAATAGAGAAAATACAAAAAAATAAATTGTATCTATCAAATCAGGAAATTATAGATATAAGTCCCCTTATAAGACAGAAGTATAATTTAAAAACAAATGACAATATTGAAAGCCTCTATGATGATATTTCATACGAGGCTTCTCTTGAAAAAGGGATATTCCTTATTTCCTTGAAGGACAGAACTAGAAAAGAACTTAAGATGAAACTGAATGAAAAGTATAAAAATACCCAAATGGTGGAAAAGGCAGTGGATAAGCTGGTGGAACTGGGATATGTAAATGATTTGGATTATTCAGTTTCATATATAACAAGGAAAAAATACGGACGAGAAAGAATTACTTATAATCTAATTCAGAAGGGTATTTCAAAAGATATTGTTAATGAGGCGTATCTAGTGGTTGAAGAAGAGAGAAGAGATATGGAGGGGGAAAAGATATATAAGGCTATTATGAAAAACATGAAGAAGGATGAGGGGAAGCTCATTCAATACCTTGTAAGACAGGGGTTTTCACTGGATAATATTTTTAAGAAACTAAAGGAAATTAAAGAAAAAGGAGAATAAAATTGAGAACAATATTTTATCATTTTATACTGGCAGGGACATTTATATACGGATTGTTTTTTAGATATCCTTATCTGCTATTTGTAAAGGGGGAAAAGGCATACAGATTTGTATGTAAGGTTGGAAAAAACTGGGGAAAAAATCTTATATGGGCTTCGGGAAGCAAGGTAAAAGTCATTTATAAAAATAATAGCGAAGAGGAAATAAGGAGAATACAGAAATTGAAGGAACCAGTCCTTCTCATTTCCAATCATCAGAGCAATGTAGATATTCCTGCACTATTGGGCTATCTTCCTCTGGATTTTTCCTTTATTGCGAAAAAGGAGATGAAAAAATGGCCTCTTATTGGACGTTGGATGAGGAGATTTGACTGTATATTTTTAGACAGGAAGAATCCCCGTCAGGGAATGAAGGATATGAAGGAGGCAATTGGAAAGATAAAAAATGGACATTCCTATGTCATATTTCCAGAAGGAAGCAGGAGCGAAGATGGAGAAGTGGGGGAATTTAAGAAGGGAAGCTTTAAGCTAGCTACGGATACAGGAGTTAGAATAATCCCTGTAGCACTTGTGGGAACTTACGATGTACAGAGCAGAAAAAGTCTGAAGATAAAGGGAAATAAGAATATAAAAATAGTTGTGGACACCCCTGTGGATATAGGTAAGATTTCCAATGAGGAAAAGAAGGAAATTCACGAAAGGGTTAATGAAATAATAAAGGCTAATTTTGCAGAATATAGGAAAAAATAGATAAAAAATTTTTATCTATATGTATATTGGAACTAAAATAAAATTATTTGATAAGGGAATGGAAAAGTATGAAAATATTTCTTGCGACTAAAAATAAAGGTAAGATAGAAGAATTTAAAAAAATGATGGAGGGGAAGAGAGTAGAGGTCCTTTCTATTCTCGACAATATTGATATCCCAGATGTAGTTGAAGATGGAAAAACTTTTGAGGAAAATTCTGCCAAAAAGGCACTGGAAATTGCAAAGTATACAGGAATTATAACAATATCAGATGATTCGGGACTATGTGTAAATGCATTAGATGGAATGCCTGGAATTTATTCAGCAAGGTATTCAGGAGAAGATGCCACAGATGATAAAAATATGGATAAACTTCTGAAGGATATGGAAAATGTTCCTGAGGAGAAAAGAGATGCCTATTTTGTGTCAGTGGTAAGTATTGCTTATCCTAACGGAAAAATAGAATCCTTCAGGGGAGAAACAAAAGGTAAAATACTTTATCAGAGGGAAGGAAATAACGGTTTTGGATATGATCCGATATTTTATTCAGAGGAACTTGGAAAATCCTTTGGAAAATCGACTCCTGAAGAAAAGAAAAGAGTAAGTCACAGAGGTAAAGCCTTTAGAAAATTGAAGGAAGAGATACTGGAAAAAATGCATAAAATTTAAAAAAGGACAACTGTTTTTTATCATAGTTTTTTCTTTATGTTTCATTATCTCCCCTTGATAATAGGGGATAAACATAGTATCATTATAAATAAACAGAAGTTTGTTGTGATTAAATAAAGGATGTGATTCAATGAAAAAACTGGGGAAAATTTTAGTTATGATGCTGTTAATTTCCAGCATGGCGTCAGCAGTAAACATAAACGTAAGAGTTCCAGGAGTAAATGTTAGAACATCAACAGGTTCATCTTCTTCGGTATCAGTAGATTTAGATGATTCAGGATCAGGAAGTGCAACAAGAAATAGCAATGCATATATTATACAGGGAGCAGGACATACAAAGAAAGTTAAATTAAATGGAGAAAGGGTTCAAATAAACGGAGCATCAAATACCCTTACTATAACTGGAAAAGTATCTACAATTGAAATAAGGGGAGCAGGAAATACTATATATGTTGATTCTGTCGACACAGTTATTATTTCAGGGGCTTCAAATATAGTAAAATATAAGACAAGTCCAAAAAAATCAGGAAAGCCTTCTATAAATATTAGAGGAGCAGGAAGTTCAGTAAGTAAGTATTAATATTTATAATACTACCTTGTAAACATGGGAATGTAATAAACCCTATGTTTGTAAGGTAGTATTTTGTTATATCTGTCTATTGGATAGAATAAATATAGAATTTAATAGAAATATTGTGTACAATAACACTACTAATGAGGAGATTATGTATAATTTTGTTATAAAAATATCGAAAAATGAAAGAAAATAAAAATTGCTTTTTGAATATTTAAAAGGTATCATATAATAGGTATAATTATAGTAATATCATTTAAAATTGAGCCAAAAGTTATGACTATTCTGCTCAAATCTAAACAGTTTTTATTTTTAATAGTCTGATTTTAAGAAGGTTTGAGTATAGTACTAAAAATCAGAAATTTTACTGGAAAAGTAAAAAAATACTTGTTTTCTTTACTAAGCTGTACGATTTATAATTTTGAATTATAGACTTTAAAAAATGGCAATTAATAGAAATTAAAAAAGGAGGATTACTTTGAATTTACTGGCAGAAAAGCTCAAGGAAATGCTATTAGCAGTATTACCAATAACAGTTATAATACTTGTACTTAATTTTACTGCTGTTCCCTTGGGAGAAGAAACGGTTATAAAGTTTATCATAGGAACTTTATTAGTTATTTTAGGACTTTCTTTTTTTCTTTTCGGAGTAGAAATGGGAATAGAACCTATCGGCTCCCATATTGGAGAAAGTATTGTCAGAAATGGAAAGACAATGATATTTATAATATCAGGATTTATGCTTGGATTTCTTATAACAGTTGCAGAGCCTGATGTCTCTATTTATGCAGGTCAAGTGGGAGAAGTTACCTCAAACCTTATAAAAAAAGGGGAGCTGATTATGGGAATATCTCTAGGGATAGGGATAATGCTGGCTGTAGGGCTAGTAAGAATATTTTATGATGTTTCGTTGAAAACACTTCTTACTATCTTTTATGGGATTGTACTGATAGTGGGAATACTTGCACCGAAAGAAATGCTGGGTATACCCTTTGACGCGGCAGGTGCTACTACGGGATCGATGACGGTACCTTTTATGCTTGCACTTGGAATAGGAGTATCTTCCATGAAGACAAACGATAATTCTGAAAATGATAGTTTTGGTCTTACAGCATGTGCTTCTATAGGCCCTATACTGTCAGTCCTTATTATGACCATATTTACATCAGGAAGGACATTGAAAACAGTATCTAGAATCTCCAAGGTTGTGTCGGATAAAGGTATATTAACCTCCTTTTTTAAAGAGATACCGCATGTCTCTCATGAGGTGATTCTATCGCTGGTACCAATAGTAATAATATTTTTAATATTATAGAAAACGGTAATAAAGTTAAAAAAGGACTCTTTTACCAGAATTTTAAAAGGAATAGTCTACACATTTTTAGGACTTGTATTTTTTCTTACAGGAGTAAATGCCGGCTTTTCAGATGCAGGGAGACAGCTGGGGAATCTCTTGCAATGTCCAGTTATTCATGGCTTATAATTCCTACAGGATTCGTACTGGGATTGTCTATAATATTGGCGGAACCTGCAGTCCATGTGTTGTGTAGCGAAGTGGAGGAGGTGACGGGGGGACATATAAAAAAAACTATGATACTTTTTACGATGGCAATAGGCGTGGCAATGGCAGTTGTCCTGTCCATGGTAAGAATCCTTATCCCTACTATTGAATTATGGCATTATCTCCTTGTTGGGTATGTTATCGCAATAGCTTTAATGTTTTTTGTTCCAGATATATTTGTGGGAATATCCTTTGATTCTGGAGGAGTGGCTTCAGGACCAATGTCAGTCACATTTCTTCTCTCTTTTGCCCAAGGAGTGGCAAAATCTTCAGAAAATGCCGATATTTTGAGAGATGGTTTTGGAATCATAGCGGTTATTGCACTGGCACCCATAATAACAATGGAATTACTGGGAATAATTTACAAGCTGAAGGTAAAAAGGCAAAAAAATAAATAAAATTACAGAGGTGAATAATGAAGGAACTATTGAATATATTGAGTATATTGAGTATAGATATTTCGTTAACCATTGTCATAGTAAATTGCGGAATGGCTAGTAAGGTTCTTAAGGAAGCGAAAAAAAAGGGGGTTTCAGGGGGAACTATTCTTATTGGTAAAGGAATAGCGGGAAGTAAGCTATCTAGAATTTTAGGTATTGATGAAGCAAGAAAAGAAATTATAATGATGATAATGAAAAAAGAAATGGAAGATGAAATACATGAATTTATAATAGATAAGTTCTGTCTGAAAAAAAAGAATAAAGGGATATTATTTTCAATAGATTTAGAAAAGGCAAGGGGAGTAAAATTTAATAACACCTTTAATGAGGAGAATAAAAAATTTGAGACAGAGGTAGGTGATATAAATATGAATAACAGAAATAGCAAAAACAATACTCATGAAGCAATATTTGTAGTTGTAAATAGAGGAGATGCAAAAAAGGTTGTCAATACTGCCTTGAAAAATGGGGCATCAGGGGGAACTATACTACATGGAAGAGGAGCAGGGATGTATGAAAATAGTTCACTTTTTTCTATGACAATAGAACCTGAAAAGGAAATAATAATGTTTCTTGTGGAAAAGGAAAAAGTAGAAGGAATAGTAAGGATAATAGAGAAAACGATGGAGATAGAAGAACCTGGGAAGGGAATAATATTTACAGTTCCAGTAAATAAGGCAAAAGGACTTTATGGTGGAGAATAAAAAAAGGCTGTCTTAAAAAAGAACATGTACCAAAAAACTGGACAATGAGAATTAAAAAGTTTGGAGGTACATTTTTATAGTAAAACCTATTTAAAACAAAACTATAACTTTACTTTATAATTAAAAATATAAACTTTTGATCTAAGTTTTTCATAAAAAAATATTATATTTTG